>CANQXD010000001.1 GCA_947627755.1 uncultured Clostridia bacterium
TACTATATTAGCAAGCTAATTTAAAGAGGTTTACTTTTTTTATACGCATTTAGGTTGCGGACATAGTCTGCCGTATGTTATAAATAAGATAGAATTTTATAAATTTTTAATATAAATAGAGGTAATTACATGAATAATATTACTAATGCTTCTCCTTCGTCAATATACCTTATGCATAAATATTGGGGAAAAAAACCATCATTAGAAATAAAAAAAATTGTTAAAAAATATTCTAAAAAAGGTGATTTAATACTTGATCCTTTTTCTGGTTATGGCGGATTAGGTATAGAAGGCGTACTTTTAGATAGGAATGTTGTATTAAATGATTTAAATCCAATTGCTAATTTTATTTCAGATTGCATACTTGACCCCAATATAGATATAAAATTAGTTGATGAATATTTTAAAAAATTAAAAAATGAATATGAAGATTTCTCAAAGAAATTTTACTCTTTTAACGAAAACCAAATACTAACAATTTTAAGAAATAATAATGATGAGCCCTTAAAACTAAATTTACTTAATCCTAAATCAAAAAAAACATCTATATATGAATTAAGCAATAATGAGAAAAAAAAATTCTTAAAAGATGAAAGCAATATCAATTTAATTTACTGGTTTCCTAATAATAAATTAATTAAAAATTCAAGAATATCAGTAAAAGAAGATATGCAAATAGCAGACTTGTTTTCTAAACGTGCTTTATTATGCCATTCATATTTATATAAATTAATATGTGAATTACCAGATACAAATGAAAAAAAATTGTTTAAATTTGCATTTACATCAAACTTAGCAAATTGTTCAAAATTAGTGCCACCAATTGTTTCAAGAGGAGAAATGTCACAAGGAGCTTGGATGACTGGATTTTATATAGGAGAAAAATATCTTGAAAATAATGTTTTTCACTATTTTGAAAATAGAATGAATAAGGTAATAAAAGGTAAAAAAGATTATTTAAAATTATATAAATCGAAAAAAAATATTGGAAATTACTATATAAAAAATGAAGATGCTAAAAAATTAAACATTGAATCTAATTCTATTGATTTTATATTTACTGATTTCCCTTATGGTGACACAGTCCCATATTTTGAGCAAAGTCAATTATGGAACTCATGGTTAGGCTTTGACGTTGATTATGAAAATGAAATTGTAATTTCAAATAGTAACGAAAGAGATAAAGATAGTGAAGCCTTTTCAAAAGATATAAAACAGTCAATAAGTGAAATCAATAGAGTTTTGAAAGACAAATCATATTTTATTTTTACATACCACTCTCTTAGTGGAAATGAATGGGAAGCTATATCAAATGCACTTCAAAACAATAACTTTGAATTTGTTGATTGTCAAATGTTATTGCAAAAGACATTTACACCTAGACAATTAAATAGAAAAATAACAATAAAGGGCGATTTACTTGCAATATATAAGAAAAATGAAAGTAATAAAATATTACCTATAAAGTTTGAAACTACTAATCAAAAAATATATCAAGAGATAAAGAAAAATTGTAAAATTAATCAGCTATATGATACAAATCAATTAATAATATTATGCGTTAAATGCTTACTAAAATATAATCATTTAACCAATAAAATAGATTTCTTTGAAATAATAAAGGAATATTTCAAACTTGATGAAGAAAATGAAAATTTATGGAGATTAAAAAATGAACTATGATGATTTAAATAATTTGTATAAAAATAATGAATTTAGAAAAATAGATAAAGAGACTAACGCAAAAAAATTTTATTTATTACGTAGTATATCCAAATCAAAAACTTTAAATAAATTTTGTAAAAAATATAAAATTGAAAAAAATCTTAATAATATATTAAGCAATAAATTTATAACAGAAGATACAATAATTGATTTTATAAGAAGTGAACCAATTTTAAAAAGTTCAGAACAAATAAAAGATATTGAATCAGAATTAAATAAGATGCAAGTTTTTGACTGGGGAGGCTCTATGGGAAATAACTTAGAAAAAAATATTGTCAATAACTATGTAAAAAAAATACTAAAATATGAGGATATTGAAGATGCAATTTTAGGAACTATACAAAAAAGTGTATATGGTTATACTTTAAATTCTTGGTATAATCATTGGTCAACTGTATTAATAGAAAATATTTTTAATAGTAATAAAAGAATATTACCAACCGTAGATTTAGTAGAAAAAATAGATTTTTTTATTGATTTCATACCTTTTGATCTTAAGGTTACGTATTTTCCTGATGAGTTGATGAAAAGCAGTATAGCTGAACAATTAAAAGAAAAATATGGAAGTAAGAGCGAATTGACTTGTGCTAAAAATATAGCAAGGCAATTAAATATAACTATACCAAACGATTTAAATGATAAGGCATTAACAATATGTTTAAATAATCTTATAAAAGAGTCTCCAGAAGAAAAGGCAAAGACATTTATTAATGATTTAAATAAAATGAAAAAAGATGTAATTGAATATTATAAAAATAATGTTACAGAATTAATGATTTGGCTATATGAAAATCAAGGTGAAATGCGTTTTGATGCAGCAAATAGATTTTATTTAGTACTTGTAGATTCTGACAACATATATGACAGTTGGAAATTGAAAAGGAACGTAAATTTATTAAAAAAGCAAATTGATAGTAAGTTAGATAGATTTGATAAAGATAATTTAAATGAAATAAAATTTCATTGGTCAAAAGATGGAAAAGATTATAATTGTATTTCAGAATTATTGTTTATTATAAAGTAATAATTATTAAGTTGAAATGTTCAAAACCACCCGTTCGCGGGTGGTTTTGATTATACTAAAAAATTAAATGTAATTTGATTTGTTTATTATGAAATTTTTCTTCATTTATATTTTAATTCTATAGAAAAAATAAAAAAAGTAATATTTTTATGCAAAATATATAAATAACTTGTAACCCCCTAAAAAATTAGTAAAAGTAATATAATGAATAGTTAAATTATAAAATTATATTTTTAGTTAAATTAATATATTCTACTCTTTTAATTTTAAATAGAAATATTTTATAATCTTTTTTATTATTTTTTTTACTTTACCTACAATTCTAAATAATATTTTTTTCTGTTTTTTATATCTTTTTAAAGCTTCATTTGAAAATCTATATGACATTCCTTCTTCAATAGTATATTTACATGGATTGCAATATCCACAAGGTTTCCCATTTATTGGATTAAAACAAAACCATGTATCATCAATAATATCTGATAATTTCATTTTTTCATATTCTTCTTTCATTTGTAATTTAGTATAATCTGCAAGTGGAAAACGTAAATTTCCAAATAATACTATACAATCTTTTGATGAATTATCTGTATCTATAACATAATAACTGCCTAATTCATCTTGCATTTTTTTAAGTTTTCCATGTTTTAAAATTAATTCTATAGCCTTATCATCTTTATGGATAGACATTTCAATTTCTTTATGATTTTGTGCAAAAATTCCAAGCCATTCATATTGAGACCCCATAAAATCTTGTTTTAATAAGTTATTAAATGCATTTGTTATTTTTTTATTCGATAATCTTTCATTCATAGATACATAGATAATATCTTTAATTATTGCTTTAGTATCTTTATTATTTCTTAATTTTTCTGTTATAATTTTTATCGCTTCTAATTCGTTTTTTTCTGATTTTCTTTTATCTGATAAATAATATGGTTGTATTATAACATTTTTTTAGATAATTGGCAAATTCTAAATGTTGAATCATATCCACCAGTCCAAAAAATTTCTACATTTTTCATAATTAAGTCTTTCCTTCCAAAATAATCATACTTAAAAACAAAATCTAAAACTATATAGATTTATTTGAAATTGTATTTATATTAATATTTTATTACTTAATACATTACATTTTTTATATTTTGATTTATTATATATTTTACTTTTTATTTTAACAATAAAAAAAGTGATTTTATTTAATCACTTTTTTTACATAAAATATATTTTTTTATAATAAATACAGTTGTAGTTACAAAGCATAGTTTATTATTATTATTATTATTATTATTATTATTATTATTATTTAATCTTTACTATATAAATCTCTAGTATATACTTTATCTTGTACTTCTTTTATATTTTCATCTATTCTATTTGCCAATATAACATCTACTATATTTTTGAACTCATTAAAATCTTTAATTACTTTGCATTCATTAAATATGTTTTCTTTTAATGTTGGTTCGTAAATTACTATTTCTACATTTTTATTTTTTAATCTTTCAATAATACCTTGTATTGCACTGCATCTAAAGTTATCTGAATTTGTTTTCATAGTTAGTCTATATATTCCTACTACTTTAGGATTTCTCTTCATTATCATATTGGTTATATGATCTTTTCTTGTATCATTTGATTTTACTATAGCTTCTATTAGATTTTGTGGCACTTTATTATAATTTGCTAATAATTGCTTTGTATCTTTTGGCAAACAATAACCACCATATCCAAATGAAGGATTATTATAGTGCATTCCTATTCTAGGATCTAAACCTACTCCTTCAATAATATCCTTTGTATTTAATTCATTTAGTTCTGCATAGGTATCTAACTCATTAAAGTAAGATACTCTTAATGCTAAATATGTATTAGCAAATAGCTTTACCGCTTCTGCTTCTGTACTATTCATATATTTTATAATAACGTCTTGTTTTAAGCAGCAATCTTTTAGCAAATTAGCAAATATTTCTGCTCTCTTACTTTTTTCTCCTACTATAATTCTTGATGGATATAAGTTATCGTACAAGGCTTGTCCTTCTCTTAAAAATTCTGGTGAAAATAGGATATTATCTATGTTATATTTTTGTTTCATATTTTCTATGAAACCTACCGGTATTGTAGATTTTACTACCATTGTGGTATCTATTTTCATACTAATTACTTTTTTTATAATGTCTTCTACGCTTGATGTATCGAAATAATGATTTACATCATCATAATTAGTTGGTGTACTTATAACAATATATTGTGCTCCTTCAAAAGCATCTTTATAATCTAATGTTGCTCTTAAGTTTAGATTTTTAGTTTGTAAATATTCTTCTATTTCCTTATCTTTAATTGGCGATATTTTTTTATTTATCATTTCTACCTTTTCTGGTATTATATCTAATGCAACTACTTCGTTCTTTTGACTTAGTAATGTTGCTAATGATAATCCTACATATCCTGTTCCTGCTACTGCGATTTTCATACTTATTACCTCTTATATATAAAATTATTTTAAACATTTAAATTTAATAAATTTGATAAATATTCATCTCCTGTTTTACTATAGTATGCTAAACATGCTGCCGGAGTATATGTCAATTCACTAACTATTGGCTTTTCATTTTCTTCATAAAAATCTACTCTAACAAATTCAAAATCTTTTGATAAAATTGATGCATATCTTATCATTTCATTAAAGCTGTTAGGCTTTTTAATTTTTTGTTTCGCATCTTTAGTATTTGTATTGTCATCTCTTAATATTAATTCATTCCAATCTAAATCAAAAAAATCTGCTTTTCTAGCAGTAGCTCTATCCGTACATACTAATACTACTTTTGGTATACCATTAAAACAATAAAATTTATAATCTATAGGCAATATATTTTGACTTTCAATAAATTTTTCACATATAATTTTAGGTTTTATATGTGTATAATGTGTTTCAGCAGTTTTATATCCAAATTTCATTTTTAGCCACTTTTTTAGATTTTTTTTAGCCATTTCTATATTAAATTTATTTTTATCTGTACAAACAATGTTAAATCCACATCCATGTGTACATTTTATAACAAATTTATTAGGGAACTTACTCCATTCTATATCCTCTACTTTGTCATAAACTCCATATAACTTAACTAATAAATCTTCATTTTTAGTTTTTTGTTGTACATATTGTCGCATTTGATATTTATCAGAACATTTAAAAATTTGTTTATTATTGCTATATCTATATATCTTCAGCCACATTAATTTTTCGTTAAATTTTTTTGGGTTATTTAAATCTAATTTTTCATTTTTGGTCCATAAATATAATAATTGGCTGGATAATTTTATTGAAAAATGTGATAATATTGAAATTATTATACTTTGAAATCTTTTTTTTATTTTTTCAATCATCTTATTTTATTTTTCCTCTTTATTACTAATTTTTTTATTATATTTATTAATAAATTTTTATAATAAATAAATTCATCTGTTTTGTAAAATAATGTACAAAACACCATATTAGGTATAATTATACATAAAACTGCTTTAATTATTAATGTAATAATTGTTATTTGATTAAATAATGATGTTAAAAGACTATACATCGTTATTGTTAAAATTATAGTTAATATTGCATAAAAAGTTATTAATGAAAAATATTCCTTTGAACTTTTTTTAAAACCATATTTAAATAACATGTATGGTTCTACCCATGAGCAAGTAGTTATTGTACTAACAAAAGTACCTATAAATACGCCTACAATGCCAATGTATTTAACTAACATAATAGAAACTACTAAATTTATAACAGATTCAAATATTGGTTTATATCTATCTTGCCAATATAATCCTAAAGCATCTCTAAATGTTAATACTGTTTTTCTCATACCAGTAACATAAAAATTGGCAACTATTAGTATTACTATTTGAATTGAAAATAAATATTCTTTTCCTAACCATAATGTAATAAAATCATTAAATAAACACATTAAACAGATTGTTGAAAATGAATATAACCAAAAATTTAAAAATAATATTTTTTTAAATACATTATATGCTTTTTCTTGACTTTCAATTGCAACTAAATTTCCCACACTAGCTGTAATAGATGTAAAAATTTGAGTCAATATCCCTTTTAAAGCCGTTATTATCATATAATAATTAGAATATAATCCTACTTCACTTAATCCAACATATTTTGAAATAATAATATTATCTGTTCCGTTTACTACTACTCCACCTATTCTATGAAAAACCATCGCAAAAACATTTTTAGTAATTGTTTTCTTTGTATCTTTGTCTACTTTTTCAATATTTTTTTCTTTCATAAAAGGATATATCTTTTCTGCTTTTTTTGATATAGAAACATTTACTAATAAAGTCATTATAATTTGTATAAATAAATACATAATATAATTATGAGTTATTAGTAATACTATAATTTGAGAAATATTTAATATAATATTAAATATTTGAACATATATAGTAGATATATATCTTTTTTGATCTGCTTCTAGTAAAGATCTTTTATATGTATAAAAATATGAAATACTTGTATTAAGAACAAATAATATATATATATAATAAATATTCGAAATATTAGGCATTTTATTAATAAGATATGGAAGAAATGGTGTAATAGAAATTCCTAATAATAATATAACAATTCCTATAATATTATATAATTTTTTATATAAATTGATTAAAGCTTTTATCTTTTTTGTATCTTTATGTGCTAATGGCTTATATAAACTATATGTAAGAGCTGGCCCTATTCCTAATTCAACTAATGAAAGAATTGATAAGATATTACTAAATAATCCATTTAATCCTAAATATTCTGTTGCCAATATTTTTACAAAAACAAATCGTGTTACAAGTTTAACAAGTAGCTCTACTATTTTTCCTCCAAAGGCATATATTAAATTTTTGATTGAACTTTCTGTTCTCATTTTTCCTTCTTTCTTATACTATATTGATTTCAATAAATCTTCCCATTGCTTTAAAATTAATTCTTTTGAAAATAATCTTGATCTTTCTTTTGCATTTTTACCTAATTTTTTTCTATACTCATCATCGTTTGCTACTTTTAACATTGCATTAGCATATTCATTTATATCATATTGTGATACTAAAATTTTTGCTTGTGCATCTTCAAATATTTCTTGCATAGCTATAATATTATAGGCGATTACTGGAACACCCATCTCAATGGATTCTAATACTATCATTGGCATTCCTTCCCATCTAGATGATAATAATAAAGTAGAACTATTTAAAAAATATTTTTTTATATCATCTGTAAATGAGTCTATTCTTATCCTATCTTGTAAATTATAGTTTTTTATTTGATTTTGTAACTGTTTTTTTTCTTTACCTTCACCCACAATTACTAGTTTCCAATCTTTATTAAATTTAGAAAATATTTTAAAAGATTCTATTAGCATATCAAACCCTTTAGTATATGTAAATCTTCCCGCAGCTAAAAATTGCTTATTTGTTAATTTTGATGTTTCTTCTGATATAAAACTTACCGGATTATGTATCGTAAGTACTTTTATTCCATATTCTTGTTTTATTTTTTCTTCATCATATTTTGTTAATACAATATAGTAATCTAATTTTGGTAGCATTTCTTTTACCAATTTTTGCTTATAATATAAATCCTTTCCTTTAGTTTTAAAATATATGTCAAAAGTATTATGTTGCCACCCTATTGTTTTAGCGTTAATTTTATTCGAAATTTCAGCTAATATCATACTAAATGTTTTTGCCACTCCTATGACTATATCAAATTCTTCTTTATTAATAATTTCTGCAATATTTTCATTTAATTGTTTATTATAAGTAATAAATCTTTGCATTTTTAAATTATTACTAAATATTCCAGTTTTAATATTTAAATTATTTAATTCTCTTTTTACTTTTCGTTTTATTTTTGCTAATATATCATTCTTATAATTAGTAAATATAATTTTTACATTATTATCTAAATTATATAAATTATAGTTAATTTTTTCTTTACTATTAGTACATAATATAGTAATCTCATGATTTTTACTTAATAAACTTGCTATTACTGATGTTACTCTTTGTTCTCCTCCTAAGCTAAATGGAGTTGATGTTAAAAAGCATATTTTCATTGTTTTTTTCTCCTTTTTATTTTTTTCATTATTCTTAATAATTTATATTTTATATATAAATTATTTATTTTTATTGTATTAACTAACTTATTTTTTCCTAATATTGGATTTATATTTTTTGAAGTACTTTTTATCTTTTTTATATAAGTTTTATCATTTATATTTATATTAGTAATATTTTCTTTTAACTTATTTTGTAATTCTTGATTTTCAATAATTTGAGTACTATCCTTCTCTATATCATAAAAAAATATTATTTCTTTTTCTACAATTTGAGTATTTGTATTTATTATTAATCCGATTCCATAGTCACACATATTTTCTATTTCATATTTAAATCTTTTAACTTTAAAATTTTTTCTTCTTTCACTAAAATAAAAATTACCTAAAGAATAATATATTTGTTTCCCTTTATATTTTTCAAATGCTTGTACATTATGGGAATGATGTCCTATAATTATATCTGTACCGTATTCAATCATTCTATGAGCTAGATAAATATCTTTTGGCATTGGATATAAATTATATTCAAATCCCCAATGCATTATACCTATAAGAAAATTATTTTGATTGTCTTTTTTTATTTTGTTTATCTGTCTTAATATGATATTTTGTTCTAATGGAGCAGCTCCTGCTTTATTTTTTTTTGCATATACTGTTTCTTCAACATTCCAGCCATAATTTATAAATTTTATCTTTTTTTTATCTATTTGAATTTCCATTGGCTTCAATGCTTCTTCTAGATTTATCCCAGCACCACAATATTTAATATTATTTTTTTTTAATAATTCAATTGTATTTATTAATCCTTTTTTACCATAATCCATAATATGATTATTAGCCAAACAGACTCCTACTACATTTAATTTTTTTAAAATGTCTATAGTAATATTATCTTGATATAAATTTGCTCCTCTTTTTTTTATCTTTTCATCATTTTTTTCTATTATTGGTCCTTCTAAATTTAAAATTACTTTATAATTATTTATTTTTATATATTTAGCTATTTCTTCTATATCTTTTGCAATAAAATCATAAGTGTACAAAAAATCTCCTAACACTAAAATTTTTTTTGTCATATACTACTCCTTTTTTCTTTAAATATAAGCAAATTTAATTTTGAATTATTACTACTTATTTTTTTAGCTGGTACTCCAGCAATTGTAATTCCACTTTCCGTAAAATCTTTTACTACTACACTATTTGCTCCAATAGCAATATCATTTGCTATCTCTATATTTCCTATAATTTTTGCACCTGTTCCAATAAAAACATTATCACCAATTTTTGGAGCTTCATTTTGTCCATTAGTTGTTCCTATTGTAACTCCTTCATGTATTCTACAATTTTTTCCTACTTTTGTTTTGCCATTAACAACTATAGTTCCATAATGTGCTATTGATAAACCTGGTCCGAATACATTTAGAGGAATTGAAAAACCTAGTTTAATTGATTCTTTTTTAAAACTTATCTTATATAAAACAAATATAAATTTATATAAAATTCCATTTTTACAATTCTTTATGTATTCTAACTTTCGTAATTTTCTCTCAAATTTCCAAATTTCATCTCCTATAATTTTAGGATATCTATGCATAATTCCTAATGCTTCCTTGTCCATTCTTAAGTATTCTTTATATTTTTTTTTTGAAGTAATCATCTCTTTTTATATTTTCACTCCAATCTTTTACTTTTTTATCAAAAATTTTACGATATATTTTAAATTTTGTAATTTAAATGGAAATATTTTACACATTGCTTTTAATTCTTTTTTTGCTTTATCAAATTCTTTATTTTTTATATAAAAATAGCATAGTCTCTTATTAAAACTATATTCTACATTTTTTATTTGCTTTTTGTTTTTAATTTTTTCATATTGTTTTCGACATAAATCTCTATAGTATAAATCAGTATTTATATATTTATTATCTACTTTTGAAATTCTATCTTTGTTATTATAAACATAATAATTTAATAATATTTCTGGAACTCTATAAATTTCATATCCTTTTGATAATAATTTTAATATTAATGCTGCATCTTGATGGCTTGATAATTCATCAAAATATCCTATATCTATCAAGACCTCTTTTTTACATATCCACCATGATGTTGCAGCAATGCATTCAATCATATGCTCTGCTAATGGAATTCCTTCATAGTCTTTTTGTATAGTTTTATAAATTTTCCCATCTTTTATTACATTTGCATAACAATATATTAATCCTACTTTTTTTTCTTGTTTTTCTAATTTTTTATACAATTTCAATTGCATTTCTATTTTATTTGGTAAAAATTCATCATCATCATCTAGAAAAGCTATATATTTACCATGTGCATTATTAATTCCTACATTTCTTGATTCGGAACCTCCTAAATTTTCTTTATTTTCTATATATATAATATTTTTATATTTTGAAACAATAGATTCGGTTTTTTTTCTTATTTCTGGATACTTATAGTTATCATCTATTACAATTATTTCTATATTTTTATAAGTTTGATTTATAACACTATTAATTGCTCTTTTTAATTCTTCTGGTCTTTTATAAGTTGGTATTACTACAGATACTAATTCTTGTTCCATTTTTTCTTATATGATATATTTAATAATTTAAATATATCATTCACTCCTTCCTATATTTTATATTAATATTCAGTATAATCTAAACGAAGTAACTATTGAATTTTGATTTTTATATGCCTCTTGCTTATCTGCCAGAGATTATTAATATAATTTCATTTTTTATTATTTATTGGTTAATTTTATTTTTTTATTAAAGTAAATATATTTGCAGCAATATTTTCATTAAATAAATTTCCAAATGATATATTTTTTAATGTTGCATATTGCCCTACTATGCCTATTCCCATTATAATAAAAAAAAGCATTAAAGTGCATAAAAAATTTAATTTCTTATTTTCTAATTTTAGATAGTCCATTAATGGTATTAATCCAATTATAAATAAAAGAAATGAAAATCTAGCAAAAAATTGTAAATAACTTAGCATAGCTAAAATAAATATTACAATATAGCTAATTACATTATATATTTTTATATCTATTTTATCTTTAAAGAATTTTTTATTATAATTATATATTGTAGTTATAAATATAACAATTATTAAGTTTAGGATTGATAATGAGCTTGCATTTAATATAGTATTTCGTTCTTCTTCTCCTATATAATATATAGCTTTTTCATATAATGTAGAGAATATTGGAATATTCGATAGTATGTTTGCAAAAAATAAAATTGATGTTGAAGATAGAAATATAATAATCATCAATATACTATATATTTTTTTCATTTTTTTACTGTCAAAGTTCATAAATATTCTAATTAATATAGCAATAAATAAACTTTTATGTAATAAGCATGGTATAATATATAATAATTTATATACTATCTTTTTTTTATTTTTAACATATTCTAAATATATTGCAAAAGCAAATACTGCTATAGCTACTCCATTTCTAAGTCCACTAGCAAAATTTATATAATTCATACATGAAATAAAAAATATTACTATTAGAAATGTATAAATACCTTTTAAATTTATTTTTTTTGAATAATCATTAATCATATAAAATACTATGAAGTATACAAAAAAAGTACAAATAGCTGATAAGAGATAATAATTTTGTGTTTTACTTACTAAAAAAAATATCATTCGAATAGCAGGTTCAGTTATTGTCAATATGTTTTTTGCAAATGTCATAAAATCTATTTTACTATATTCATTCATAATAATAAAATATTTATATAAATCATATTCTTTTCCTGGTTCAAAATAATATGATAATATTGCTATATCAATAGCAAGTAAAATTAAATGGCCTATTTTATTCTTTTTATCAAAAATAATACCTAATATTATAATAGGTAAAGAAATTATTGGTGATATTATAAAAAATATTATTGATATAAATATCATAAATTTTCCTCATCTTTTCATTAATAGTGTATATTTTATAAATTAATTTCAATTCGCTTTATATGTTATTTTACACTATTTTTTAATTTAAATATATTTTTTCTATCCTTTTTGTTGTGTCACTAATTGAATATCCTTTTTTCTTTATTATTTTATAAATTTCTATATTTTCCTTTTTTGATAAGTCTATTAATATATTATCTATCAATTTATTTATATCATCTTTAATATTAAAAAAATGCACTCTATTGTCTATAATATTAGTTTCATTTGAAATATTGTCTGACAGATAGCATATATTGTCTCCAGCCAAAGCTTCAACTACTACTAAAGGAAATCCTTCATATAATGATGGCATAATAAATACATCAAACATTTTCATAAAGATATTGATATCAGATCTAGTACCTGTTAAAATAAAATATTTTTCTAACTTTTCTTTTAATATTTTATCTTTTATTATTTCATATTGTGATCCATTGCCAACTAGTACTATTTTAAATGGAATATCTCTCATTTTTATTTTTTTTGCTAATTCTATAAAATATTCATGGTTTTTTACTTTTTCAAATCTTCCAACATGCCCAATTATAAGTTCTTTTTCATTAATTTTTAGTTCTTCTTTTAGTTTTTCTATTTGCTCTTTTGACACATTTATGTATTTTTTTAAATCAATTCCATTATTAATAATTATATATTTGCTATTTCCATATAAATATTCTCCAGCCTTTTTTCCACAAGCAATTTTAACATTAGAAAATAACTTAATTAATATTTTACAAAAAGTATTATAACATTTTCTTATTATAGTTTTCTTTTTCATATCATTTGTAGTATGAGAATGAGTTATTCTTATTTTTACGCCTGCAAAGAAGGCTAACATATTAACAAATCCAGAATAATAAGAAATATGTGAATGTACAACTTTAAATTTTCCTTCTTTTTTTAAAATTTTATAAATATTAATAAGGTTTTTTATTCTTCCGATTTTCCGGAGAAGGCACTCTGTATATTTTCCCACCTAGTTCAGAAATTTCTTTTTCATAATCTGCAACTTCATTGTCCATACATAAAAAATCAAATTGTATTTTATTTCTATTTATATTGCGATATATATTCATAATCATAGTTTCTGCTCCACCACGATGCATTTTTCTTACAATATGTAATACTCTAATTTGCATTTATTTATTGTATGATATTAACTGTATCATACACTCCTTTCTATCTTTATATTAATTTTTTAAATAATCTAAATTATATTATGTCAAACACTATCTTTTTTTATTTATATTTTGTAAACATATAAAATGTTAATATAATTTTAGTAAAGAAACATTTATATAATCTATTACAAGGTTTGTCTTAATTATTTATGACATATTTATTAAGTTTCAATTTAAACAATATATGATAAAACATTCAAAAATTATTCATAATATATTATTTTATTTTCTATATTTCTTTTAAAATTAAATCATAAAAATTATTTCTTTTATAATTCAATTCTTTTTTTTCAAATTTCAAACTCTTTTCAAAATTTTTCTTTGATATTTTCTTCATTTCTTCTTTATTATCTATTAATTTTATTATTTTATTAGCTAATTCTTTATAATTTTTTTTATCTATTATATATTGATCTTCTAATAATTCGGGAATTCCTCCAACATTACTTCCAATGCATGGGCAACCTCTACTCATAGCTTCTATTAACGCTCTTGGCAATCCTTCTTGAAGACTTGGAATTAAATATACATCTAAATTATCTATCCAACTATAAACTTCATTATGTGGTAATATTCCGTCAAAAAATATATGTTTATCAATATTATATTTTCTAGCCATAGATATCCATTTTTCTTTTTCTCCTGCGCCTAAAAAATGTAATTCAAAATTTATTTTATCTCTAATCATAGATAGAGCTTTTATTGCTGTTTCATGTCCTTTAAAATTTACATTTAAAGAACCTATTATTCCAAATTTATATGTATCTGTATCTTTTTTTAATTGTATTTTTTTAATTCTATTTTCTAAAACATTGTTACTATTTTTTTGTAATTCAACATCAGAACATGAAATATATTTTCCTTTTGTAGGATATCTTTTTTGTAAAAATTTTTCTGTAACATATAT
Organism: uncultured Clostridia bacterium; assembly: GCA_947627755.1. Lineage (GTDB taxonomy): Bacteria > Bacillota > Clostridia > TANB77 > CAG-508 > UMGS1663. The sequence goes on from CANQXD010000001.1 coordinate 14,941, forward strand.
TGTATATTTACTTTTTTTCAATTCAATTTTATTCATTATAGCTAAAAATGGCATAGCTAATTTATACTTTATTCCTCCATGATACCATAAAGCATCTTTGGGACATCCTACCATTTCAATCATATATGGTATTTTTCTTTTTCTTGCTTCTTTGCAAGCTATAATTCCTATAATACTATGCATTCGAATAATCGCGAAATCACAATTTTTCATTTGTTCTTTTACTACTTTAATACAATTAGAATAATATTTTGAAACTCCTTGAACTTTTATATTTCCTACAAAATTTTCATTTCTAACTGCTTTTTTATTATTTTGATTTTCTTTTACTACCCTTACAACTGCTGTTATATTTCCGAATTTTTCTGCGTATTGATTAAATTTTTCCGCATTCATCGTTCCAAATGTATAATATTTATTATTAGAACATACAAAAGTAGTATCATGAAAAAAAATAGTATTCATTATTATCTCCCTTTTATTATTCATTTACTGTAATATATTGCTAAGATTTAAATTTAGATTTTATTTTTATGTTTAATCTTAATGGTAAATAAGATAATATTGTCTTTATTTTGCATTTTACCTTATATTTTATAGGAAAATCATTTCTATATTGTTTTATTATTTTAGTTAAATTTTCATTTGTTTTTATATCTTTTATTAATTGTGTCCTACTATATTTTTCTTGATAATTTTCTACACTTTGATACTTTAAACATTCTTCTATAGGTATATTTTTTTCTAATATTTCTATATTTGAATTAATTTTATCTATTATCTGTTTTCCTTTTTTTGTAAATATTAATACTGCTGATACACCATTTGTATCTAATGAATATTTTTTACCCCAAAAATCACCTAATCTAATATCAGCATTAGATTCTTCTTTTCTTAATTTACAATTCATGCATGATTTATTTAAAAATATATTATCAAAAAAAATTTTATAAAAATTATCTCTTTCTGCTTTACTATATTTACATTTGTTTTTATTCTTTTCTATTTTTATTGTAAAATTGTGCCATCCATATTTTTTATTTCTAAAATCAACTTTTTTTATTTTTTCATTATTTTTTTGTTCATTTAAATATTTATTCCATATTAAGTAACTTGGTACTCCATGACAAAACAATTCTATATATATAATTTCATTATTAATTTTTAATTTTTCTATTACCATTCTATATCCATATATTTGGCAAGGTGTGCCAAATATAATTAGTTTTTCGTTTGAATTGTTTCTTGTAATTTTTATTATATTTTTTATTGCTTCATCTGACTTACTTTGTAAATATTTAGAACCTTTTATTTTTTCAAATTCTTCTTTATTGTCAACTACAATAGTTTTTGCAATTTGCTCTTTTACATCATAAATAGTTCCTACTACTTTATATCCATTTTCTATTCCATATTTTCCAATTTCATATGCAATAGCTCCTGACGTACATTCTTTTAATATTTTCTTGTTTTTGGTTCTCGCAGAAATAAGTTGTCCATCCTTTTTTATATTTTTTAATTTGTTATTATTTTCTATATTTTTAAAACATACGCTTGTACATAATCCACATTTAATACATCTTTCTTTTATAATATTTACTGCATAAAAACCTTCTTCATTTAATTTATACTCAATTGCATTATATGGGCATATTGTAACACATGCGCCACACCCTGAACATTTTCCAGCTAAATTTAAAACATTATTATTCATTTAAATCTAATGCTCCTTTTAAGTATTTTCTTGAAATATTTCTTAAATTTTCTAAATTAGTATTGATTTTTTGATATTCCATATTTTTAGAAAAAACTTTTTCGATATTTTGACATGTAATTTTCTCTAATTTTCTATCTTCTAATTTCAATTGTTTTAATAAATAAGTAAGTTTATTTTTATTTATGCTATCTCTAACATAAATAGCCATAGGTTTTTCTGTTATAGTACTTAAAATTGTACCATGAAAAGTATCTGTAATAATCTGTTCTGCATTTCTAAATAACTCAATCCATTCTAAACAATTACAAGATATATTTTTATCACACCATTTATGATATGTTCCTGCTGATACGGTAATTAATCCTTTCTTTTTTGCATATTTTTTTATTTCTTGTATTTCATCTTTATCTATCATATGTCTATCATATGCGTATATAATAATATATTTTTTATTTGGTATTTTTTTAAATTTTGTATGTGTATTTTTGAAATCATATAATAGAACCGGATCACATACTAATGTAGACTCTCTTCCAGTTAATTCTTTTATTATTTTTTTTGTATTTTCATCTCTTGCCGATAAATCTTTAAATTTAGCCAATCCTGATGATATTAGTTCTTTAGCATTATATCGGTTTATTAATTCTATGTTTGTCTGACCAAAAGAAGGAGCATATGCAATCATTCTTTTGGTATTTACGCAGTGTCCGTACATCATAATATTAACACCCATAGGAATACTAAACACTTCATCGCTTCCTACAATTGCATAATCTACATTTGCTTCTGAATATCTTTTGTATATAAAATTATTTTTTCTAAATTTTTTATTTTTTGTATATTTTTTATAATTAAAGTAAGTAATGCCAATTCCTTTTTTCATAATATATTCTTTGATAAAATATGGAATTGACGAAATTGAAACTATATTTTTATTTTTTTCATCTTTACTAACAAAATCAAAATTTTTATTATATGTTAATATTACTGGTTCAAATCCCATTTCTTCGATAATTTTTGACATAGCATACATTTGCAATTGTGCACCTTGATTATTAACATTATAATGTGTTAAAATTCCTACTTTCATATTTATCTATCCTTCTTTATCTATGTAAAATATTTATAGATTCTGCTCATTTCTTTTTTTACATTTTGTAATTTATAATTTTCTATATTATATCTAATATTTAAATTTTGATTTTTTATATACTCTTTTATTCTATTTACCATACTATTTACATCATCGTTTTCTACAACATCTTCAATTAGATCTTTATTACCCCTACAATTAGTTACAACTATTGGTAATCCTGCTATCATTGCTTCCATTATATTAACAGGTAATCCTTCTTGCTTTGCAGTTGATATGGCTAAATTTGATATTTTCATCAGTTTAGGAACATCTTTTCTATATCCTGTAAAAATAACATTATTTTCTAAATTTAATTTTTGTACTAGTTTTTTATAAGTTCCATTATATGAATCTTTTCCTACTAAAAGTAACTTTATATTTTGATTATCTTTTACTAGTTGTTTTATGGATTTTATTGCCATTGATTGATTTTTTCTTTTGCTTAACTCGGCAACATAGATTATTACATAGTCATCTTCTTTTAATCCTAATGATTTTCTTAATTCCTTTTTTTGTTCTTGTGTCATTTCAAAATCAAATTTTTCTTCATCAATTCCTACACCAGGTACGTATTCTATATCTTTACATTTTTTAAATTTTCTTTTTGCTAACTCATAATCTTCTTTATTAATTGTAATTAAGCAATCTGTATATTTTGAAAGCCATTTCTCTATTGGATAAAATACACACCAATTTAGAATTGGCGCCCCTTTATAAAAATGAAAGCCATGTGCTGTATATATTACTCTTGTTCCATTTTTTCTTGCTTTCCTTGCAGCAATTCTTGTTACTACACTTCCCATAGGCGTATGACAGTGTATTATTTCATATTGTTCCTTATCTATTATTTTTTTTAACTCTTTTATTGCTCTCAAATTATTTATCTTAAATGGACTTCTTTCAAAAGAAACTCTATGTTTAACATCACAATATGGTATTTTTTCTTTTCCATTTGTGGCTACATGTACTTCGTATCCTTGTTCTTTAAACCATCTTAGATATGGTATATGAAAATGTAAAATATGTGAATCAACTGTAGCTGTAAATAATACTTTTTTCATTATTAAATTTCTCTCCTATTCTATATTGCTTTTGTTAAGCTTTCTTGTCTCTTCAAATCTTCTATTTCTTCCTTAATACCTTGTTCTGATATTTCAGCATTGTCTTTTTTAAATACTTGTATAATTGTTTCAAAAACAAGCTTTATATCTAACCATAAGCTCATATTATCTACATATTCTAGGTCATACTCAATTTTTTTAAAGATATTAATTCCATTTCTTCCTTTTACCTGAGCTAAACCAGAAATTCCTGGTAGTACACTACTTCTTCTTTTTTGTTCATCTGTAAACCATTCATAGTATTCTGGAATCCATGGTCTTGGTCCTATAAAGCTCATATTACCTTTTAGTATGTTTATTAATTGAGGTAACTCGTCTAAACTTGTTTTTCTAATAAATTTTCCTACCCTTGTTACCATTTCTTCATGTGACATATTACTATGTAGTTCTTCTCTATTAATTTTCATACTTCTAAATTTATATGTATTGAATGTTTTTAAATCTTTTCCCATTCTTTTTGATTTATATATAATTGGCCCTGGTGAATCTAATTTTATAGCGATACTTACTAAAAGAAATACTGGTAATAATATAACTAGTGCAATGCTAGATAATATAATATCTAATATTCTTTTTACAAATATATATACTTTTTTCATGTTTACCCCTTCTTTAAACTGAAATTAATTTCTCTACTTTAAATACTATTTATAATTTTTATATTTATTTCCCCTAGTAAATACAATTATATAATTTATTGTATATAATGTCAAACATTTTTTGTCTTTTTTTAGCATTTTTTGAAGTTTTTTGAAACATAATATGACCAAGTATGTTTTTTGCTAAAATCCTTATTACTCTAAGATTATGTATTTGTTTCAAAAATCTTTCTTATGTTTATTTGTTGTTACATTTTCTGGAAAAATTTACATATAAAATTTTTTTACATAAAAAATAGATTTTAGAATAGTATTAAACTCTAAAATCTATTTTGACTAACTATATTTTCTAATAATATATTACTTTCTACCTCTTAAACCAATTCACAAGTGCTTCTATAAATACTACAAGAAGTATCATAATAAAAATTCCAGTTAAAACTCCTGCCGAATCAATGCAAACATCTGTAGGACTTGGCCATCTTCCTGGTGTGAAGCTCTGATGAATTTCATCTGTAACTGCATATATAACTCCTATTACAATACTTATGAACACTTTAAATTTATTTTTTATGTTAAATGTGCACATAAACCCCATTACTGAAAAACCTACTAAAGTATAAATACTAAAATGAGCTAATTTTCTAATAATAGGATGTAATCTTGCTATATAATGGAGTTTCATACTAGAATCCATTGTTTTAATTTTAGAAAGCATTTCTACTATAAATGTAGTTACTTTCTTGCTAATATTTCCAGATTCTATACCATTTTGCGAAGAAAAATTAAAAATAATATAGAATGTTGCAAGTAGCAAAGCTAAAAATATAATTCTTTTTAAGATTAAATTCTTTGTAAATTTAATTTGCTTTTCCATAATCATTTCCTCTTACTCTATTGTTAATTTTTGTTCTGTTGTTTGTAACTCTATATATGTTCTACCATCGCTAACAGATATTTCTTGTCCTCCTACATCCTCACCATTTATTGTTGTTCCTTCTTTATAAGTATATTTTGTTTTACTATTTCTCGAAGCTTTATTCCATGTAATTGGTACTGCATATCCATTTGTTATAAAGTAACCTTCTCCTGTTCCAGTAGTATATAAATTCCAATAATAGTTATCATCACACATTCTGTATCCTACTTTTTCAATTATAATATTTTTTGTGGTTACTTCTTCCTTTGTGTTGTGGTCTATACACTTATTTCCACTTTCATAGCGAGTGTACATTTTTGTTTCTTCATTATACTTAAATGAAGTTACATTAGGTTCTGAACCATAAGGGATTGTTATTGTATTTGCTGTTTTTGCTTCTGCTATTGAAGATAAATCTGTATCTTCTACATTGTAATTTAATAATATAGAGGAATTTGAAGTTGTTCTCATTCCTTTTGATTGTACTGCACTATTTAACTTGCTTATTGATGTATATGCAGTATGTTCTGAAGCTAAATTTTCTGGATTATTTCTATAATAAGGCTCTCCATATAATCCTTGTAAATAATCTATACTTCCTGCTTTCAAATCATCTTCTGCATAATGACTCCATCCAAAGCAACAGAAAATTGCATCAGATTCTAAGGCAAAATCTATAAAATTATGTCTTGCACTTCTAATGGTACCTAACACTAAATCTTCCTTTATATCTTTATAAAGTGCAAGTAATCTAGAAGTATTGCCCTCTGTTGGTATTTCATAAACTAAATATGCTTTATTTAGTCCTTCTTGTACTTTTACCGCTACTGGTGTATTATTAATTGTTACTGCATAAGGTCTTGTAGGAGAGTTTATATCTACTATATCTACATTTTCTATTTCGGCAATTATTGAAGATTGATCTTCATTTTCTATAATATTTTCAGCATTTGCATTTGCAACTTGTTCTTTTTTTGATGATAAGTTTTTGAATATTAATACACCTGCTAATATTGCAATAATTATTACTAATACTATTATTGCATAAATTATTGCACGATTTTTACTAAAATTTGTATGTTTTGCTTTTTTCATAGTTGGTCTCCTTATATTAACAAAATTTTTTTATTATTTTTATTTACCTATAGTAAACATTAATATTTTAAATATTTGGGACTGGGTACTTAAGGATGTATATATAATATCACTATATGCTGTTTCAAGGTTTCTTCATCTTTCATATTATTCATTTTTATAATTTCTTTTTCTATCTCAAGTGATATGCTTTTTCTTTTAATTTGCTTACTATTTATTTTTTAGTATAATTAATAATTTAAAATATATTTTAACAATTAACATTTAATAACTCAGCTAATCCATTAATTTTTAATTCCATTGAATTTGCTGGAACAAAAATGCAATCTCCTTTAGAAAATGGTATTATTTCTTCTTTACTTATTAGTGTTCCACATCCTTTAATACATAGTAAAACATGAAATGAATTGCTCTCTGTTTGAAAGTTAATCATTTCCTTAGTGTTCTCTGTATTAATTTTTTCTTTATGTACTTCAAAATATTTGCATCTACATAATAATTCTGAAGAATAACCTTTTTTATATTTATGTACTCTTATTGGCTGTCTTACTTCATTTGTTGCCTTATAATTTATTACATCTAAAGCTTTATCTATCTGTAGTTCTCTTCGTTTTCCTGTTTTATCTATTCTATTATAATCATATAATCGATATGTTAAATTTGAATTTTCTTGTATTTCAGCAATTAAAGTTCCTGCTCCTATAGCATGAATCGTTCCTGATTTAATATAGAATAAATCATCTTTATGAACTGGTACTTTATATAAATACTTTTCTATTGTACCTTTTTTGATTGCTTGTTCTACTATTTTTCTATTCATATCACAATTAAAGCCATGAATTAATTTAGCCTCTTTTGTAGCATCTAAAACATACCATATTTCTGTTTTTCCAAGTTGACCATTTTCATACTTCATTGCATATTCGTCATCTGGATGGACTTGTACAGATAAGTCTTTTTTTGCGTCAATCAATTTGATCAAAATAGGCAATTCTCCTTTTGTATTTGGATGCGTTCCTAAATATTCTGGATGTTCTTTTAGTACTTTAATTAATGATTCGCCTTTATATTTTCCGGTAGCTACATAACTTGGTCCATCTGGATGTGTAGAGCATTCCCACGTTTCTGCAAGAGGATTCATTTCTATTCCTTTATTAAATTCTTCATTTAACCTATTTCCACCCCATAGATAATCTTTTCCACTTGGTTTTAATAAAAATGGAGCATTATTACTACTACAATTCGAACTTATGCTTATCATTTACATTTATCTCCTTGCCTAGTTGCACTTCTACTATTTTCAACTCTGTTTCCGCAATGATTGTATGCTTGCAACCAGCTTCCATTGTAATAACATCACCTGTTTTTACGATTTGTTCCATTCCATCTACTATTGTTTTCCCTGTTCCTGCTATAATTGTCCACACTTCATCTCGATAATCATGACTATGATACTTCATTTGATTTCCTGGTTTTAATGTAACAAGGATAGTTAAGCTTTCCTCTTGAACATCAATTACACGATAACTGCCCCATGATTTTTCAGCATACATAATTTGTTGATCAATTTTCTCTACATATGGTTTTATATAACTTGATTGTTCTTTATCTGATACTAATATTCCTTCATTACTTGCTGCTACAACAATATTTTTTAATCCCATACATAATATAGGCACATTTAGTTCATTAATTATATGCGTGTTTTCACATTTCTCATTTTGAATGCCATTTCCTAATATATTTTCATCCATTGCTTCAGTTAATGTATTCCATGTGCCTAAGTCTTTCCATTCGCCTTCAAAACGCATTACTTGTATTTTGTTTTCCTTTTCAACTACAGCATAGTCAAAACTTATTTTTTCTAAAGTTTCATATTTATTATATAAATCATAGTAATCTTCAAAATCCATTAATTGATGTGCAATATCTAATACATATTTTAACTTATAGGCAAAAATTCCTCCATTCCAAAGAGCACCTTGTACAATATATTTTTTAGCTGTTTCTAAATTTGGTTTTTCTTTGAACATTTCTACTTTGCTTACTTCATCTTTGCTTTCAGGAATAATATATCCATATTTTTCGCTTGGATATGTTGGATTAATTCCCATTAATGATAAATTATATTCTGGATTTTCAGCTAACTTACTTAATTTTTCTAATGCTACAAAATATTCTTTTTCTACATATGGATCAACTGGACAAACAACTACTACTTCATCTAAAGCTATATTTTTAACATCATGAAGATATGCAGTAGCTAATGCTATAGCAGGAAATGTATCTTTGCGACATGGTTCAACTGAAATATTAACTTCTTCACCTATTTGATTTTTTATTGTAGAAGCTTGAGTTTTTGATGTAGCTATTGTAATAGTTGATTCTTTATTTACTTGTTTAATGTTGTTATACATACGCTGAATCATTGATTCATATTCGCCATTTTCATTTTTAAACAATTTTATAAATTGCTTTGACCTTACATCGTTTGATAGGGGCCATAACCTTTTTCCAGAGCCACCTGATAGTAAAATAATGTTCATTATAATCTCCTTTTATCTCTCTGCACGCATTGGATTATTTAAGAAATCTTGATATGCAAGCTTAATTCCATCTTCTAATTCTGTTTTATAAGTCCATCCTAAATTAGTTGCTTTAGATACATCTAATAGCTTTCTTGGTGTTCCATTTGGTTTAGATGTATCCCATAATATTTTACCTGTATATCCAATTACTTTTGCTACTAATTCAGTTAATTCTTTTATAGTTATTTCTTTTCCTGTTCCTGCGTTTACTGTTTCGTTACCACTATAATTATTCATTAAAAATACACATAAATTTGCTAAGTCATCTACATATAGAAACTCTCTTAGAGGTGTTCCATCACCCCAGCATGTTACACTTGGAAGATTATTTTGTTTTGCTTCATGAAAACGACGAATTAGTGCTGGTAAAACATGGCTATGAGTTGGGTGATAGTTATCATTTGGTCCATACAAGTTTGTTGGCATAACACTAATATAATCTGTTCCATATTGTCTATTTAAGTACTCACAATATTTTAGTCCTGAAATTTTTGCTAAAGCATAAGCTTCATTTGTCTTTTCTAATTCGCTTGTAAGCAGACAACTTTCTTTCATTGGTTGTGGTGCCATTTTAGGATAAATACAAGAAGAACCTAAAAATTCTAATTTTTTACAACCATTTTTCCAAGCAGAATGAATTACATTCATTTCTAGTATCATATTATCATACATAAAGTCCGCTAATGCCTCTTGATTTGCTACAATTCCGCCTACTTTTGCAGCTGCTAAGAATACATATTCTGGTTTTTCTTCTTCAAAAAATTTTTCTACCTCATCTTGACGACATAAGTCTAATTCTTGGTGTGTACGAGTAATAATATTTGTATATCCTTGTTTATTTAATTCTCTTACTATAGCAGAACCTACCATTCCTTTGTGTCCTGCTACATAAATTTTTGCGTTTTTTTCCATGTTTCTTACCTTCTTTTTATATTTAGCTTTTAATACACTTTTATATTGAATTACATATTTTATAGCATTGCTTCACGTTTTGCAAGTTTTCTATCATTTGCTGCCATTATATGAATTAACTCTTCATAACTTGTTTTTTGCGGGTTCCAGCCTAAAACTTCTTTTGCTTTGCTTGGATTTCCTAATAAATTTACAACATCTGTTGGTCTAAAGAATTTTGGATTTACGCATACTAGCATTTTTCCTGTTTTAACATCATATCCTTTTTCTTCTATTCCTTTTCCTTCCCAACGGATTGTAATTCCATTCTCTTTAAATACTCTTTCGGTAAAATCACGTACTGTATGTTGAACACCTGTTGCTATTACAAAATCATCTGGCTTATCATTTTGTAATATTAACCACATACATTCTACATAGTCTTTTGCATAACCCCAATCTCTTAAAGAGTCTAAGTTTCCAAGTTCTAAGTGGTCTTGCAAGCCTTCTGCTATTCTACCTACTGCTAATGTTATTTTTCTTGTTACAAAATTTTCTCCCCTACGTTCTGATTCATGGTTAAATAAAATTCCATTGCAAGCAAACATATTATATGCTTCACGATATTCTTTTACAATCCAAAATCCATATTGTTTTGCAACTGCATATGGGCTATATGGGTGGAACGGTGTTGTTTCACTTTGTGGACATTCTTCTACTTTCCCATATAACTCAGAAGTTGATGCTTGGTAAATTCGGCATTTATTTTCTAATTTTAAAATATGTACTGCTTCTAATATTCTTAAAACTCCTAATGCATCTATATCTCCTGTATATTCTGCTGCTTCAAAACTTGTTCCAACGTGACTTTGTGCTGCTAAATTATAGATTTCATCTGGTTCTACTTCTTTTACAATTTTTATAATACTAGAAGAATCTGACAAATCTCCATCATGTAATGTTATTAAATTATCTTTTAATAAATGGTCTATTCTTCCTGTGTTTGATATAGAAATACGACGAACTATTCCATGTACCTCGTAACCTTTTTCTAATAAAAATTCTGCTAAGTAAGACCCATCTTGTCCTGTTATCCCTGTAATTAGTGCTTTCTTTTTCATATTTTTTCTCCTTTTATTTTTTACAATTTAAATTATATATTTTACTTTTTATTTTTTGTAAATAGTATAATATAACTTCATTTTTTAGAATAATTTCAACAATAGTATAACAAATTATACTTAAAGTGACAATAACTATAGATGAAAAAATAACATTTGAAATTATGTGCTTAATTATTAAGGTAATTATTATAATAGGAATACACCCTATAATACTCTTTATAAAAATTTTAACAGAGCCATTTAACTTAACAATTTTCTGTGTTTCATATTTGCAATATATAAATGCAATAAGTTCTGCAATTATAGTTGTTAGTGCTGCTGCATTTTCTTTCCATATAGGTATTAGCAATAAATTTAATACAACATTTACTATTGCGCTAATAATTGTTATTTTTAATACTTTCTTTTCCTGTTTTAATGGTACTAACATAGCTTGTCCCCAAAAATACGCCCCAAGACAAAAGAAAATAGCTATGCTAAGTAGTGCCAGCGAAGATGTTGCTTCTAAATAGCTTGCATCAGAAATTATTAAAATAATTTCTTTTCTTAATGCTATCATTCCTATAATAGCAGGAATAATAAGTGTTAATAAAGTTTTATAAATATCTTCTGCTGTGTCTTTAAATTGTTCTTTTTCATTTTGTGCTAATAATGCAGAAAATCTTGGTATTGAAACTAGAACTACAGATGATAGTAGACTTTTTATAATGGTATATATTTTGGTAGATACTGAATACATTCCAACATAATAATCGTTTGTAAGAAATCCTAAAACAGTAATATCTGAATTTACATATATTGTAATTGTTATTGTTGTTGCAAAAAGTATTAAAATTGGTTTTATATGCTTTTTAAAATGTATATTTTTAGTTATAGCTACGTTCCAGTGATATTTTCTTCTAAGATGAATAATGTTTAAAACATCAGAACCTACACTTGAAATTACTGTTATTATTACATATACATATAAATCATTTTGTGAATGTACAAATGTAAATAATAACACTAAACTTAATAATTGAAAAAAAATGCTTCTTATTGTAATGTATTTATAATCTTCATATATAGAATAAATCCATTCAATCCCTATTGTTTTAAAAATAATTTGCAAGGATAAAATAAATATTAGTATAGAATAATCTTTAAATTTATTTACAATTAAAACTAATATAAATAGTAATAAATAAGATAATATTGTAGAAATAATGTTGATAGTAAATACTTCATTAGAGAATTGATTTAAATTTTTCTTGTCTTCTCTTACTCTTGCTCCCTCTCTAATTGCATAAGTGCTTATTCCTAAGCCAGCTAGCAAAATAAAATAGTTAATAATTGAATTTGCAAAATTGTATTTTCCTATTGCCTCTACTCCTAATATTTTTGAAATATAAGGAAAAGAAATCAAAGGAAAAATGATTGCCATTAATCCTTTAATTCCATTTAATATCATATTTATTTTTAAAGATTCCTGTTTTGTATTTTCCACGTTATTTCCTCTTTATTAGTTATATATATTGTATTTTATTTTATAATTTTTTGTACTAATTGCATTGCTAAATCTACTGTTACATCTGAATTGTAATGTTGATGTTCTCCCCATCTTCCTAATCCATATACATTTTTAGTTTTACACCATTCTAATAATTCTTGCATAATTTGAGGTTTATTTATTGTATTTAATGGATATGCATATTTATTTAAATATTTAAAATTATTATTTGGTTCTTCCATTTCAATTCTTTCTGAATTTGTTTCTGTCCAGTAGCCTCTACTATTATCACAAAAATTATGTCTTACTAGTATTCTATGATATGGTAATTTAGGGTCTGGGTAGTAAATCCAGTGTGCTTCTGTATCTAAATTTTCTTCGAAATATTCTGTTTGAATAGAACTATATTTTAATTCTTGAATAGATTTTTTAATTTTTTCAGGCATTCCGTTTATTTTAGAAAATTCTAGCCAAGGTATTGTAGTAATAATAGTATCTGCTTGATAGGTTTTATTATCACTCGTTGTTATTTCTTTTTTATCAAAATCAATTGATTTTACATCTTGATTATATTCTATGTTTTCTTTTATATTTTCTGCCATTCTTAGCCATAATTCACCATACCCATATTTTTTAGGGTAATAGAATTGTGCATGTCCAGGTTGTTTTCCATAAGCTTTTTTAGTTAAACAAGAAAGCAGAGTTTCTTCAAAGCTTACATTTGGTAATTTTTCTAGCCAATAAGTTCCTAATTGGTCTAATTCTTTATTAAACATTTTTTGGTTGTATGGTATCATATAGTCTTCTGCAATTTTATTGCCTAATTTCCAATAAATCCAGTCTGTAAATTTTAATGGCATATCCGTTCCAAGATTACATCCTGCAACAGCAATAGATTTTAAATATTCTACTTGATCTTCTAACTTCATTTGCCATATATTTGCCTCTATTGGGTGATTTACTTCATTTTCATTCACTTCAATTCTACTGTCACGATTATATAAATTCCATTCTTCTTTTGGCATAAATTGAAATAGGAATTCATTTACATGTGGTCTTCTAACATCTAGAAAATGTCCCCCACCAATATCAAATGGTGAGCCATCAACATTGACTGAGCGACAAAGACCACCAGCCTCTTTTTCTTTTTCAAGTACTAAAAAATCCTTTTCTCCATTTTCTTTTAATTTATTGGCAAAAGTAAGTCCTGCTGGACCTGCTCCAAGTATTAGATATTTCATTTTATTTTTCTCCCACTATTTCTTTAAATAATTCTAGCATTTTTGAATTATATAAATTATCCCATGTAAATGTTTTAACAATTTCATATTCATTGTCAGATATAGTTTTGTAATACTCTTTACTATTTTTTAAATTTATAATTTCGTTGTAAATTTCATCTACATTTTCCGGATCAACAATGATTGCGTTTTCATTATTTTTTAGTAATTCAATTGCTCCTACACTTTCTGATACAATAACTGGAAGTCCACAACTCATTGCTTCAAATACTGCTAGCCCCCAACTTTGGTTGATATTGATAAACAAGAACATGTCTGCATTGTTATGAAGTTCTACATATTTTTTTTCATCTACTTGTCCCCATATTGTAATGTATTTCTCTAATTTTTTATCAGAAATCATCTTTTTTATTTTATTAGCATAATCAGGACTTAATTCTGTAGAACCCATAATATCTAAGTGAACATCTATATTGTTTTGTACAATTTTTTCAACCACTTCAACTAAAGTTTCATAATTTCTGTATGGAAAAAATACTCCAGAGGAAAATAAATTTAATTTATTCTCATTATGCATTGCATTATGTTTTTCTAAGTTTTTGTTTGTATCTACTCCGCAATAGAATACTTTTGCATCAAGATTTAAACATTTTTTTATAACGTCTTTATTTTTACTTACATTGACAGTAATAGCATCAACTTTTTTAACTAATCTTTTAAAGTTTGCTCTTCTTAATTTATTTTTCCAATTATCTTTTTGTCCTTTTGCATTTCCTTCTAAAAAACAATATGGCATATCATTTATTTGAAGTACAACTTTTTTACTATTCTTTTTTGATACATCTATTAATCTTGCAACATTACTATCATGAATATTAACAATATCAATGTCTTTAAGTAAATTTGCTAATACTTTATCTTCTATTTTTGCATTTTCAATTTTGTAAATAATTTTTTTTATTTTATTGTCAGTTTTTATATTTTTTAGTTTAGGTGTAACTATATTAAATTTTTCAAATTCTGGATAAGTTTTCTCTTTTTCATATATTGTAGTATATATTGTTATATCATGATTTTTGCTTAAGTACTCACATAATCGTAATAATTGTTTATGAGTTCCACCTCTTATATTTAATTCATTAACTACCATCAATATTTTCACTTAAATTACCTCCTATTGTTTACTTATACTTTAGTCTTTTGTTTAATAATCTATTACGAATTTTCTTTATAGTGCATTTAGCATAAAACAGACTGCTAAATATTTTTGTATAATACTTTTTTTTAAGATTTATAGATTCTTCAAAAACTTTTTCTTCATTTTTTGAACTAATTCCATTTTCATCGTAATAGCATATTGTAGTATTTAAATGTTTGCATTGTATCTTTTGATTTTTTATTGCATTTATTAACCAATCTTCATCTGCTGAATATTTATAATTTGTATTAAATAAATTATTTTTTAATACATTGCTTGGTGCAAAAATGCATTGATGGCATATCATACCTCTTATAATAAAATAAAGTGGTGTTATTTTATTAGGAAACTTTTTCTTTTTGTTTTTTTTCATTATAGCATCTCCATAATAAATAATATTACCTTCAAGATTTGGAACCACATCTTCTAATACATGATTATTATAGAATTTATCTTTTATATTTAAAAAATATATAAATTCACCTGTAGCTAAATTAATTCCTTTATTCATTGCATCATATATACCATTATCTTTTTCTGATATAATGGTTACATTTTTTAGCTTCTTGCAATATTCTTGCATAACATTTAAAGTATTATCTGTTGATTTTCCATCAATAACTATGTATTCAAAATCTTGATATGTCTGATTTATAAGTGAATTTAATGTTATTTCAACAGAATCCTCACAATTATAGCAAACTGTTATAATACTTATTTTATTTGTTGATTTCATTTTTGTCTCCTAATTATAAATTTTTTAACTATTTTCTATATATATATATTATTTTTAGTTTCTATTTTCTCTGTATTTTTAGTATATATCATAATTAGTATAAATAGCCAAATAGCATAAAATGCATAAGATTCAAATTGTAAATATAAATATAGTATAATAATTAAATAAGAATATCTATATTTTAGATAACTATTTTTAGTAATCATATATAAATATATAATAGCAGGTATTAAAAGTATTAATCCGAATTCAGATATAAATCGTATATATAAACAATAAGAAACACTATCATCTATATAGTTTGGATTACCTAACATTTCAACTTCATTTGTATAAGAGCTTTTATATTTAATTATTGCATCATTATATCCATCTCTTAATGGCAATATTGAGTTTCCTAATCCATAGCCAAATAAAGCATGTATAGGCTTTTTAGCATAGCCATAGATACTAGATTGTATTCTAAAATATCTGCTTGCTAGTGAACCATCCGCATATATTCCTTGATTAATAATTTGCTTTACTCTATAATTGCTATTATAGAGTATTATTATAGCAATTATACAAATTGTTGGAATAAGAAAAATATACTTATATTTCTTGTTTCTTATTAAGTATCCAAATAATAATATAATTCCTACTATACTAATATCTAATAAAATTCTTACTCCACTTGCGAATACAAAAGCAGAAATGCAAAATGCAATTATTAACCATAATATTTTCTTTTCTTTTGATATAAAATATATAGGCAATAATATACCAAATATATGCATTCCAATAAAAGATGGTTCTGTAAAGAAGTATTGTATTCTATTATATTGTAAATAATTTCTTTTAAAAATAAAATCAAAAAAATTATATAGGAATCTAATATCTAATTTAATAGCTATAAATTGTAGTATTCCAAAAGCAATTGAGATTGTATATGATATAAGTAAGATTTTAATTATCTTTTTAATTTTATGAGTTTTGCTATAGTATATATCAAAGCTAAACAAAATTACAAATCCCAATCCTAACGAGATAAGAGTATTAATTACATTAATAAATTCTATACCAACAATTATACAATTGATAAAGCTTAATATTACACCAATTATAAAAAAAATAACTATTTTTTTAAATTTAAATAATTCATTTTTTAGTAATTTTACATTCATTATTAGATATAAAAATAAGATTATTGGAGTAATTGTAGCCCATCCTGTTGATGGTGCAAAGAAAAAATTTTCAAAAGGTAATGTAGCAATTGCTATTTTAAAAATTATATCACTATTAAATTTTCGTTTCATTATATTTGTCGCTGTTGTTTCTTTTATATCTATAGTATTTCTTTTTTTAAACTGAATTTGTCTTATTATTCCTATTAATATAGTAAATAAATATAGTTTATGTTTTAGAGTGAATAAAGTTATTTTTCTTGTAAAAGAAAAACCTTTGTAATCAGATTTTTTTATAGCTTGTTTAAATTCTTCTATGTTACATATTTTTTTTATTTCTTTCCATATACTTATAAAATTTGTTTTCTTCTTAAGATTAAAACAATAATTTACAATAATTAATAATATATGATATGATATATAGTTATTTACTTTTTTTAAAAGGATTTCATTATTTCTATATTTTTTTTCTATATAATCTTTAGTTTTCTTCATAGATTTTAAATATTTTTGTACATATTCTTCATCATATTTTCTAACTGCAGAATTTTCATTAAACCTATAATAATATAATGCTTTATTTAGCATATAAAATTTTTTAATATTTTGACTAACCTTTATATTAAAAAGAGCATCTTCTCCTACTTTTAAAGTTTCATCAAATCTTATATTCATTATGCTAGACTTGGTCCACAATTTCATATGACAAAATCCCAAACCATTTTGCACATACATTATATTTTCTAAAAAATTTAAGGTATCTAGTTCATACTCATCTTTTGATACTATTTTTTCTTCTTTATTTTTATATATCCTATTATATCCACATGCAACACAATCTGCTTTTTGTTTTTTTAATGTTTTTAAAAGTATTTCGCAATATTTTTTTTCAATATAATCATCTGAATCAACAAAAGTTATATATTGTCCTATTGCAGTATCTAAACCTACATTTCTAGCTGAGCTTACTCCACCATTTTCCTTATGAATTACTTTAATTCTATTATCTTTTTTTGCATATTCATCACAAATACTTCCAGAGTTATCTGTTGAACCATCATCAACTAATATAATTTCTAAATTAGTATAAGTCTGTTCAATAATTGAGTCTATACATCTATTTATATATTTTTCTACATTATATATTGGAACTATAACACTAATTAAATCTTCCATTTTTAAAAACTCTCTCCATATTTTTTTCCTGTAAATTTAGCTTTTAAAAATGCTGTTCCTTTTTTTAGCCAATTTACATTTTCCATATCAATAACTCTTACTTCTTTGTACTGTAAATGATTTGTATTTATCCATATATCTAGTAAAAGTTCACTTACTCTACCAAAAAATCTTGCATGGAATGCATCATATTGTGTTACATCTATCCTTTGTTCTAATTCGAAAAGAATAGAGAATAACCATTCACAATATTGGTCTAGTAGTTCTTTTTTCATAATAAACATATTAAACATATGAGCAGATGTTCTCTTATGCAGTCTATCAAATTCTTTTAAGTACTTTGGATATTTTTCTTTTATTATTTTTCTTGTTTCGTCAAGTGGTTCAATATACATTGTATGTTTATAATGATTATATAAATTTTCTATAAAGTAATTTCTTTTTTTAGACAATATAATATCAGTTGTATCCAATATTTTCTCTACTTGTTTTCTATTTAATAGAATTTTAAACTTTTTTTCTTCGTTTAATGGTACTATTTTATTGCAAGCAAAATGCCTTCTATAATGAGCTAAACCTATATAGTCTGCCTTTAAATTTTTCCAAGCCCAATATAAAGCAGTTAACTCACAATAATATGGATTTTTAGAAGAAATATTTTCACCTTCATTATCTGGTTGATAATCTAATATTTTTTCTTTTCCTTCTACTCCAACTTGCACAGGTAAATATATATCACTATTTGGTACTTCATATTGTTTATGAAGTGCAATGAGTATTTTTATATTTTTATCTTTCATTTTTATATTGCTTCTCCTTTTCTAAAAACTCTACCTACTGTTTTTAGAAGTATTTTAAAATCTAGCCATAATGTTCTATTTTGAATATAAAAAATATCCATTTCAAGCCTTTCTTTAAAATCTACATCACTTCTACCATTTACTTGCCAATAGCCTGTAAGTCCTGGTTTTACTGTTATAATTTGTTGATATTTACTTCCCATATCTTCCTTTTCTCTATAAAGATAAGGTCGTGGTCCTACTAAACTCATTTCTCCTTTTAATACATTGATAAATTGTGGAAATTCATCTATACTTGCTTTTCTTAAAAAATTTCCTAATTTCGTAATTCTAGGATCATTTCTTAATTTTTTATACTTTATATATTCTTCTTTTGCTTCCTCATTTTCGTTTAAATATTCCCATAGTTTCTCGTCTGCATGCATTACCATAGAACGATATTTATATAATTTAAACTCTTTTCCGTTTTTTCCTATTCTTAATTGGTCAAAAAATAAAGGTCCTTTATTTTCTTTGGAAATTTTATTTACTATGTACAAAATAATGGTAAGTGGAATTAAAAAAACTATTCCAACTACCGCACCAATAATGTCTATTATTCTTTTTACTACATTATATATAATTCTTTCTTTACTTTTTATTTTTTGTTTATTTTCCTGAGTTTCAACTTCAATTTTTTCTGTTAAAATGGCACCATCACGTTCTATATTTACATCCATTTTTTAATTTCCTCCTAGTGAAAAACATTATATAATTTATTAACAATAATGTCAAACGTTTCTTGTCTTTTTTTGGCATTTTTTGAAACTTTTTAGAGAAAAATGAAAAAACGAAAAATAGACTTTAGATTTGAATAATCTAAAGCCTATTTGAAAATTTTTATTCACTATAACCTGTCTTATTTATTATTTTATTGCTAATATTTTTTACTGTATCTGATACTTGATAGTTTGTTTCGCCAAATAATTCTTCATGCATTTTTACTACATTGCTTTCTAAAGTAACTGGTGCTGCATACCATGTAGGAGTAGTGTAGTCTTTAACTTGATATGGCCAACCTAGACTATTTGTAATTTTATATTTCATTACACTTGGTATTTCAGAGAATATGCTCCCTGATGAAATATTTGTATAAACATTTGGTAATATTTGATCTAATAAACTATTAATTTCTCCAATGCTCTTTGTTTGTAATTTTTTTAGCATAGCAGTTAAAACATTTCTCATACGTTCTGTTCTTTTGTAATCTCCTCCTGCTGTGTATCTTATTCTACCATAAGATAATGCTTGCACACCATCTAAATTATAAGTTCCAGCTTTTGGTATATATTGAGAAGTCTTTCCCGTTTTACTTCCTGTTTCAAGTAAATAATCATGAATATACATGTTAATATATTCTATTTCATCTTCCTCAATTTTCATTTCTATTCCACCTAAGGCATTTACTGCATCTACAATACAATTAAAGTTAACTGTTACAAATTCTTTTATGTTTAAATCTAAATTGGTATTTAGTGTATTTAATGCTAAAGGTGCTTCTCCATAAGAATATGAGTGTGTTACTTTATCTAGTCCGTAGCCTTCTATTTGTAAATAAGTATCTCTATATACAGATAATAGTTTAACTTCTTTTGTCTTATTATTAATACTTGCAATCATAATGCAATCGCTTCTATTTCCCTTGCCCATATCTAAATCCCTACTATCTACTCCAAATATAGCAATATTACGATAACCAGATAAATTTTGATCTACTTCAGCATTTATATTTAAATCTTCTTCATTAATATTTACTTGTTGCATTTTTCCTAATTTATCACTTATGTACCAATACCCTCCTGCAACAACTCCTATTATTATCAAAATTAGAATAACTACTATAATTATAAACACTTTTAGTGCTTTTTTATTTTTCTTTCTCTTTTTTTTATTTTGTGTTGTAGTATGTTTTCCTGGCATTTTATTTTCCTCCTCTTTTTTCATAGTACTTATTCTAACACTGTTTTTTTTATTTGTCTATTCTTTCTTTTTATTTTATCAAATTTCGTCGAAAAAAGTATTTTATGTGCAATTTTTAAAAAAAAGTAGAAAAATTTTGAACACATTTCAAATCTTTTCTACTTTTAATGTAATTTTATTCTTTTTCTCTTTTTCCAGTTTTTTGATATCCTAATATGCTAAATAACAAACCAAGTACACAAAATAGAATAGCTGCTATTACAAAGCTTAGTATAATACTTTCAATTGCATTAATTAGTACAACTGAAAATGCTTTGCTAAAAATTAGTATATTTTGTACTCTCATTGTAGAAACTTCTACTATTTTCAACGCAATACACAATCCTCCTGTACTAAAACTAGAAATTGCTAAATATTTAAATCCTTCTCTTTTATTTATAATAAAAATTATAAAAATTATAACAATAGTTGCTACATATACTGCAATTGTCACTTTTTGAAGCATTTTTTGTACTTTAGCAATTACATTTTGAACTTGTGAAACATATTTTTTCATACATGTTATACCATTTTCATATATGTTTCCAATAGTGTTGACATAAGTATCAATAGCGGTTTGTTCATCGCTATTTACTCTTTTATTATTTTCTTTAATTACTTCATTGATTTTTTCTTGTAGTCTTGTTTTTACACCTTCTGTATCTATTGTTAATTCTGTTCCATTATATAAATAATCTAAAAAAGATTTTGCATCATTTTTTACTTGTTCTTCTGTCATAATGCCATCTAATATACTTTCTTCCAAACCAGATTGTATTGTATTATCTTTAAATGCTTCTAATATTTGAGAATATACTTGTGCATAATAGTCGTTTTTTTCTAATAATCCTAATACAAACTTTTCCTTTAATATGGTTTGAGATAGTATGGTAATAGTTGTACTAGCTAATAACAGAACAATTAAAATAACTATAATTATGTAGGATATAATTTTTTTTACCATTTTATTTTTCCCTTCTTTATTTTAGTCTAAACTTGAATATGTTACAAATCTATGTGTTGCATGTCCTATACTATTAACAGGATAACAAGTATATAACATTAAAATTTCTTTGTCTTTTTGTATATATAATGCATCTTCTTCAGATTGATGAATAATTTTGGTTTCATCAACAGTATAGGTGTAATTACCATATACGGTATTTATTTGTATTTTGGCTCCTACTTGTATTTCTGGCAATTTTCTTAAGAAACCTCTAGTATTGTGTGCCATATAAACTATAGAGCCACCTTCACCTGGGAAATAACTAAAACTTGAATGTCCTACGCCATTTCTTAAAATAGAAAGAGAATCTCCATAATAAATTGGAAGATTAACTCCTAGGCTTTCTATAATAAGGGTTCCATAGCGATCCCCTATTCCTGGATATGTTTCTAATTTATTATGTTCTAAATCTATTTTTACTTCACTTAATACTTCTTTACTTGTGTTGCTAGAAACTATATTAATTAGTGATATTGCCTGACTAATTTTTGATGAAAAAAGTAATGTGATTATGCTTACAAAGATAGCTACATATACAAAAGCAACTATTATATTCTTAATAGTTGCTTTTAGTAATGTATTCTTTTTAGAATAATGACTACGCATTAGCTCTAGCTTTCTTAACTACTACTGTTCCAGCAATGGCAATAATTGCTACACCAGCTAATACAACATATACTAAATTGTCGCTTCCAGTTTGTTGAACTTTTGTAATTGTTCCGTCTTCTTTAACTGTTCTAGTAATAGTTGCTTTTCCGTCTGGGTTTTTAACTGTAATATTATTTGTAGTAGTATCTACAACAACTGTAACGTTAACTTTTTTAGCTGTTGCTTGTACTTCTTTAACTAAAGCATCTTTAGCATCTTTGTCCATTGATTTGTAGTCAGTACCTTTGTATTCAGCTTTAATAGCATCGATGTCTTCTACAACTGCATTATATTCTTCTTCTGAAACATTTTCTGGTAAAGTATTTTTTACTTCTGTTTCACTAAGTTCTATATTAGCTTTTTTTGCTTCTGCAAGGATTTTTTCTACTAAATCATCTCTATAATTAGCTGCTTTAACCCCCGTACCAACTAACATTAAAACTACTACCATAAGTAATGAAACTATTAATGTCTTTTTCATTAAAAAATCTCTCCTTTCGTATGAATTTGAAATAATTATACCATTAAATATTTTTTTTGCAATACTTTTTTTAAAATTTTTTTATTTTTTTTTTATTTTTTTTATTTTTATAGTATTTTTCTAGCTTTCTAAGCATAAAATTTTATAATATTTTTCATTTTTACATTCTATCTGGCATTTCTATACCCAATAAATTTGCTCCTGTTTTTAAAATATTTCCTACTATATAAGTTAAATATAAACGAGCATCTTGAACTTCTTTTTCCTCTCCAATAATTTTATTGTTATTATAAAAACTGCTAAAGCTTTGGCTAAGTTCAATTAAATATCTTGCAAGAATAGATGGCTCATTCTTTTCTACTACTTGCTTTAATGTATCAGCAAAATTTGCAATTGTTTTTACTACTGCATAAGAAGCATCATCTGCTAAAATATTTGTATTTATTTCTTTATATTCTGGTACATATCCTGCTTTTTCTAGTACGCTTTTTGTACGTACGTAAATATATTGCACATAAGGGCCTGTTTCTCCTTGGAAGTTTAACATGGTGTCCCAATCAAATACTTCATCTTTAATTCTGCTATTTGATAAGTCATTGAAAATCACTGCTCCAAGTCCTACTTTTTTTGCAACTTCTTCTTTATTTTCTAAATCTGGATTTTTTTCTTCTACTACTTTTAATGCTCTTGATATTGCTTCGTTAAGCAAATCTTCTAGTTTGATTAAGGTTCCTTCCCTTGTTGACATTTTTCCTGTTTTTAGTCTTACCATGCCAAAAGGTACGTGTTCTAAGCCATTTACATATTTTTCATCTAAACCTAATAGCTTTGCTACTTCAAATACTTGTTTAAAATGTAAGTTTTGTTCATAAGCTACTACATAAATATCTTTATCAAAATCGTAGGTGCGTGCACGGTATAAAATAGCAGCTAAATCTCTTGTTGCATAAGTAGTTGAACCATTTGATTTTTCAATAATACAAGGAGCCATATTTTGCTCTGTTAAATCAATAATTTTTGCACCTTCTGATTCTACTAATTTTCCTGTTTTCTCCAATTTTTGTATTACTTCATCCATTTTATCAGAATAGAAGGCTTCGCCATTCCAAGAGTCAAAATTGATGTTTAGCATATCGTAAATTCTTTTAAACTCTTTTAAGCTTAAATCTCTAAATTTTTGCCATATTTTTGTGCAATACTCGTCGCCTTCTTCTAATTTTTTAAAGTTATCTCTGCATAGATTTAAGACTTCTTCATCTTCTTCGCATAATTTATTTATTCTTATATAAATTTTTGTAAGCTCATCTATTGGATTTTCTTCTACTTGATATTCTTCTCCCCAACGTTTATATCCTTCAATGATTTTTCCAAATTGTGTGCCATAGTCTCCTAAATGGTTTATTCCTATTGTATTGTAACCTAAGAATTTATATATTTTATATAAAGCTCCCCCAATAACTGTAGAACGTAAGTGTCCAATATGAAATGGCTTTGCAATATTTGGAGAAGAATATTCAATTACAATATTTTTTCCTTCTCCCATATTAGAGTTTCCATATTGCTCTTTTTTAGCATCATATTCTTTTAATACTTCATTTATGAAAGTGTTGTTATTTACATAGAAATTGATATAGCCACCTACTATTTCTACTTTTGTTATTACGTTTTCATTCACTTCTAATTTTTCATTTATTTCTGTAGCAATCATTGGTGGTGCTTTTTTTAAGGTTTTGGCAAGTTTAAAACATGGGAAAGCATAGTCTCCCATAGAAGCATCTTTTGGCACTTCTATATAATTTTTTAATTCTTCTTTTTCTAGCCCTGTAGCTTTTTGTAAAGCTTGTGCAATTTCTTCTTTAAAATCTAACATAGTTTTCTCCTTGTGTTTTATTTCTTTCATATTTTAACAAAAATTATGTATAATTTCAATAATTTTTTGAAATATTTGAAAAGAGGTCTCTTAAAATAAGAAACCTCTTAAAATTTAAAGGGTTGTCCCAAATTGTGCCAAATGGGTCAATTGGGGACTGTCCCCAATTGGGAAAAAATACTAATCTCCTAAGTTAATTCCTATGTCTCTTGCTGTTTTTACTAAGTCATGATCCATAGTTACAACTCTTACATTGCTTTCTTGTGTTCCACCTTGTACTGCACCAATTTCTTTATTGTTTCCTACAACATCTTCTAAATCAACATAGTCTAATTTTCCATCTTTTAAAACTGTTAGTACATTAAATTTTCCTTGTAATGCAAGTTCCATTGCTTTTGAACCATATTTTGTAGAAAGTACACGGTCAAATGCAGTTGGTGTTCCTCCTCTTTGCATATAGCCAAGAACTGTACATCTTGCTGTTAGTCCTGTTAATTTTTCTAGTTCTTTTGCTACTTTTTCTCCTGCACCACCAAGTTGGATGTTAATAACTCCTTCTCCACCATCTCGCTCATCTGCAACTGATATATCTCCACCTTTTGGGAATGCACCTTCTGATACAACAACAATGCTAAAGTTTTTTCCAATTTTTTGTCTTTCTTTTATCGCTTCTGCTGCTTTGTTAATATCATAAGGAATTTCTGGAATTAATGCAACGTCTGCACCTCCTGCAATAGCAGATTCTAAGGCAATCCATCCTGCTTCTCTTCCCATAACTTCTAGAACCATAATTCTGTGGTGTGTTTCTGCTGTAGTATGTAGTCTATCTAATGCTTCTGTGGCTACAGATACAGCTGTATTGTATCCAAATGTAATATCAGTACATGCTACGTCGTTATCTATTGTTTTTGGCACACCAATTACATTTATTCCTCTTAAAGAGAAATCTCTTGCTGATTTTTGTGTACTATCTCCTCCTAGTGTAAAAATGCAATCGAAACCATCTTCTTTTACGTTTTGTACACATTTTTCAGATAAATCTTGATATGTTACATTTCCGTTTTCATCTACTACTTTATAGTGAAACACGTTAGCATTTGTAGAAGATGAAATAATTGAACCACCTTTTTGTAAAATACCAGATGCTGTATCTGCACTACTTAATTTTATATAATCATTTTTTAGTAGTCCACGATATCCATCTATAAAGCCATAACATTCTACCCCATGATTTTCTGCTGTTTTTACAATGGCACGAATAACTGCGTTAAATCCTGATACATCTCCACCATTTGCTAGTATTGCTACTTTTTTTACCATTTCTATTTCCTCCTATTTTTTGTTTTTTCACCATGTTATTTATTATATCAATTATTTTATTTTTTACAAGTGCATTTTTGAATTTTTATCTATAATGGTTATTTTTATTTTTGAAAATCCGCAATTTATATGCTTTAAAGTTAAAAGTTTTTTATTAATTTATTTATTACTAATATGTATATTAGATATTTCAGTTTGCATTTCTCTTGCAATAATATTTTGAATTTGTGCAATTTGTTCTTGTTCTAATTCATTTGCTCTTACTACAACACTAATACTTTTATCATTTACAAAAATAACTAAATCTTCAATATCTTTTGTTTTTATTAAATTTTCACATATCATAATTTTATTTTTCGTTTCATTTATTTTCTGTATTTCTGTTTGTGCAATTGCTTTTTGTGTTTCACTAATTGAGCCATTTTCTAGAATTTCTTGATAGCTTTCAATCATTTGTGAATACATTGTTTCCCTATTTAAACGAGATGAAGAAAAATAATTGCTAGTAGTTGCCTGCGTTTGATTTTCTTTTAAATTATTTTCTTGGACGGAATTATTCGATGTTAATGTACTTTGTTCGTTAACATTGTTTTCATTCATATTTGATGTGTTCGTTATTGGGCTTTGTTCATTTTGTTCAACTATTCCATTGCTACTAACTAATTTTGCATCGCCAATGCCTGCCACTTGAAGATTAGCATCTTGCGCGCTAGTAGTAATGGTGTTTTCTTTTTGCCTTGTAGCAAAATTCAAATATCCTGCTGAAACTAACATTAAAGCAACTACTAAAATAATAATTTGATTTCTTTTTAAAACTTGCATTTTTATCCTCCTTTTTTCTTCCGACTCCATTAGGGACGTTTCCTTTTGGTATATCTGTCCCTAATGGAACAATACATATAAATTTTATATGGTTATTATTATAAAAATGTACCAAAAGGGACAGATATACCAAAAGGAAACGTCCCTAATGGTAACTAAAGGTAATTAGTTTGCCATTTCAAAGACTTGAATTTTATGGGTAGCAAGGCCAGTAGCTGCTTCTACTGCCTGCACTATGTTTGTTTTTATGTTGCTATCACTTGCTCCGGCTTGCTGTAATGATTGCCCCTTCTATTTTAGGCTTTATTATGCTTTGGGTTACTGGAACTTTTTCACCATCTATTTCTTGATAAATGACTTCTTTTTTATTTGTAGTTTCGCTTATTTTGCGATTTCCTCCACTTGTGTCTGTTTCTTCTGTATCGCTTTTTGTGTTATCTTCATTATACATTGCCATTGTTTGACTACTTTGAGAATAGGTTAATAGCACTTCTACTTTTCCTACCCCTTCTATTTTTTGCAAAATGTTTTTTAGTTTTTCTTCTAAATCAGTAGAAGTTGTTTGTTCTACTTGTGGCTCTTGCATATTTTCTTTAGCTAATATTTTATCTGTTGTGTTTTGTAAATTTTTATTTTCTTTTTTATCTGCAGACCACACACTATTTATTATGATAACTGTTATAATGAGAAGGATTATAAAAACTACCAGATTTTCTACTTTTCTTTTGCTATTTTCTCCTTGTTTGTTTGAAAATATTGCTTTTAGCTTCTTCTTTTGCTCTTCTAACATACTATTTCCTCGCTTTCTTTTGTTTTATTCAATGTTAATTTGATTTTCGTTTACTTCATATACATTAGCTATATATTGTTTTATTTCTTTTTTCTCTTTTTCTGTTATTTGAACTTCTTGATTGCTTTCTATGTTTTCTTTTTGAGTATTTTCTCCTATTTGAATTTCTACCTTTTCAATTTCTATTTTGTTAGTAATTTTTGATTCTTCATTATTTTCTTCTTGCTTTTCTATATAAAGATTTATGCTATTTATTTTGTAAGTATTATCATTTTCTATTTCTATTTGTATTTTTTTTGCATTATAACCTTTTTCTTGTAGTTTTGTTTTCATATCTTTTTTCAAATTTGATATATAAATTTCTTTTATATTATTTTCATTTAATTTGTCTATATTTTTACTATCTACTTGGTAAGTTTCCATTTTTTTTGTGTATTCTTCCATATTAAGAATAGAAGATAATTCAAAATCAGAATGAAAAAATTGATTTACCACTGGTGTAATAATGTTAAAAACAACATAAACGCCTAAAACTACTTTAATATATTTTTTGCTGTTACTATTAGGAAGTATCATTTCAATAATAGTGGATACAATAACAGCAATCATAATTCCTTGTAGCCATGAATTTAAAAAGCTCATTTTTTCACCCTTTCTTTTTATTTTTAATTGTCTATGAATGTCATTTTTTATATGTAAATTATTTTTTCTATTTGAATATTATTTTTTATGTGTATATATACTTTCATTTTTATCTGTACATTAGTCCGCTATTAGAAATTTTCATTACCAGAGTTGTTCCTATAATTAGCATAACTGACAAACTGCATAAAATAGCAAGTAGAACTTTGAAAGTATCTCCCATCTGACCTAACAATTTTACAATTTTTTCATCTGCAATTGGCTCACAAATAGCCGAGCCTATATAATAAGTTATCATTAGCATAAGTAATTTAATAATTGGTGTAATGCAAATTCCTATAACTACAATAACTCCCACAATACCAACTGCATTTTTTAAAATAGAAGTGCATCCAATTACAGTATCAACTGCATCTCCTAAAATTTTTCCTACTACAGGAATAAAACTAGAAACTGCTGCTTTTGCTGTTTTAGCTGTAAGTCCATCTACACTACTGCTTAAACTTCCTTCTACAGATAGTAAACTCACAAATAGCGTTAGAACTACACCTAAAGCCCACACAATACTAGATTTAAAAAACTTCGCTAATTTATCTAATTGCACATAGTCCGATATTTTTGAAACAATTCCTAAAACAGTAGACGCTAGTAAAACAGGAATAATAATATTCATAATAAAATTTCCTATAAAGGTCACAAGGAACAGTAAAATTGGTTGCAGTAAATTTGCTGAAACAACATTTCCTGTTGTTAATACCAAAGTTATTAAAATCGGAATCAGTGTATTCGAAAATGCAACAAGATTAGAAACGGAGTCTTTTACCATTGATATAATATCTGCAAAATTGCTCATAATGAGTGTTACAATTAAAATATATTGCACATAATAACTAATTTTTGCAATGCCATCGTTTCCTAACCCTTCACTAATACTTTTCAAAATACTATGAATAATAATTATAATCATAATGCTAGCAATTGTCTTCATAGAGCCAATTGTTTCTTTTCCTAATACTTTTAAAAGACTTTTACCTAATGCTTTATTGTCTATATTTCCCGTCATAGCAGAACTTAATAAATCATTATAATTAGTATCTTGAAATACCTCTGAGGTATATCTTTGGGCTTCTTCTATAAATTTTCCAATATTAAGAGATTCTTGTTGAGAAGTTAAAATTTCTTCTTGTGAAATCTCTGAGTAAGAACTTTGGTTGTAAGAGTTTTCTTGATTTGTAGCTATTTCTGCCCAGCAAGTAGTTGATTGAAAAAGAATGAGAAAGAAAATGAAAATGCACTTACCTTTGGAGGTACCTTTGGGGACGTTTCCTTTTGGTATATCTGTCCCTTTTGGTAACTTTTGTACCTTTTGTGTTACTTTTTTGTGTATTGCTCTATGTGATTTTCTTTTTTCTTCCACATTTATTCCTCCTTTGTGCCTTGGGACTTTTGAACTTTTTATGGTAAAATTTTTACCATTGTTTCTAAAAGTCCTGCAATGATGGGCACTGATAATGAAACCATAATTACCTTTCCTCCCATATCTATTTTACTAGCAATGGCAGATTCTCCTGAATCTTTGCAAATGCTAACTGCAAATTCTGTCAAAATTGCAATTCCAGTAATTTTCATAAGTAATGTGATAAATTCTTTGTGTATTGAAATTTTGCTTGCTAAACTATTTAGTAGTTCTATAATGCCAGAAATTTTTGAAAAAGTTAATGCAAGAATAAGAGCTCCCGCAAGTAGTGATACATAAATGACAAATTCTGGCTTGTATTGTTTCAATATCATAATTAAAATTAAGGCTATTAGTCCAATGCCGTATTATTTTAACAACTTCCATTTTTCCTCCGTTTTCTTTTTGTGCGGTTATTTTTTTGATAGTTAACTTATTTTTAGTAATATTTTCATTTTGGTAACTGTTATAATTTGCTTTATATTGGTTATTAATGTACCAAAAGGGACATATATACCAAAAAGATGAGTTGACCGTTCGAGCGGATAGCGAGTTACGGACAACTTATGCAGAGGCAAACGTCCCCAATGGTACCCCCAACGGAACTTTAAAGTCCAAAAATAGTTCGCACTGTGTCAAATAAGGCACTTATTTCTTTTATGACCATACTTAGTACAATGACTAACCCTGCTAAGGTTGTCATCATTGCCTGATCTTCTCTTCCTGCACGTACCAGTACTTGATGCAAAACCGCTACTAATATTCCTATCGCCGCTATTTTAAATAATAAATTGATATCCATTTTCTCTTTCCTTCCTTATAAGTTGCTTTTTTGTAATTTTTTATATCATAATCTTATTTTTTATATCAAGATGATGACCATTGCTAATCCTACTGTTATGCCTAATGTTTTATACATTTTTTCACTTTTTTTGCTTTCTTCTTGTGCTATTTCTATTTGCTTATCTAAAAAGTGGTCAACTAATTCAATTTCGCTTACTTGTCCTTCTAAGTCTACTTTTCCAAGTAAGCTACTTAATCCTTTTAATACTTCTATATCTTCCTTTTTCAAATTTGTATTTGCATTATCTAAAGCCTCTAGCCAAGCCTGTCCTGCTGGCAGTTCCTTCATATTTTTAGATGCTGTTTGAAATAAACTAGATATATTACTTTGCTCTTTATTTCCTAATTCTTCAAATATTTGTGGAATTGGCTGATATGTTAATTTTATTTTTGTAGCAAAAATAGCAAGAGAAGTTTTCATTTCTTTCAATTCGCTTACTCTTGCTTGATATTTTTTTGCTATGAGCACCCCTATGTAACTACTAGAAGCAAAAAGAAGTACTAAAATTACATATTTTATCATTTGCATAACCATACCTTGTCCTTTTTATTTTCTATCTTAATTATATGCAGTAGATTTTTGTTTTAGAACTATTTGTTGTTTTATAAAATTAAATTATATTTCATATTCTAGATTTAATTATTATATAGAACATACTGCTTTTCTATTTTATTTAAGCAATATACTTTTTGAATTTCACCCTTTTCTTTTTTATCACTTAGAAAAATAATTCTTTCAAATATGCCATTTTCTGCAAGTTCGTTTAGTGTAGGATTCAATTTAATATCTTCAATGGAAGAACCGTGTGCCGTAAAAATTCCTTTTACACCTGAGCAAATGGCATACATGATAGGCTTTATTTCTTCTGGATTTCCTATTTCGTCTGCCACAATGACTTTTGGTGACATAGAACGAATAAGCATTGTCATTCCTATTTCTTTGTTTACATTGTCTAATACATCAGTTCGAATACCCACATCATTTTGAGGAACGCCACGATACATAGCAGCAATTTCTCCTCTTTCGTCAATTACCCCTATATTGATTCCATGAAAATTGATTTGTTCAATTCCATTGCTTAATTTACGAACTAAATCTCTTAAAATAGTGGTTTTACCTGCGCCCGGAGGTGAAACAATAAGGGTATTAAAAACAGAATTTTCTTCTTCATTGATGACATATTTTAAAATTTTGTTGCTCGCTCCTAAAACCTGTTTTGCAATACGAAAATTAAGGCTAGAAATATAATTGATATTGCTAACCTGTCCTTCTTTTATTACAGCATTTCCCGTAATTCCAACGCGATGCCCGCCTTGCATAGTAATATACCCCTTGCATATTTGACTTTGATAGCTATAGATAGAATTGTCGCAAATATGTTGCAGAGTTTCCAAAATTTCTTCTTGTGAAATTACATGTTCTACTTTTCTTTCTTCTTGTCCTACTTTCAGTAAAATAGGACGATTTGTACGAATGCGAATTTCCTCTAGCAAATTCAAATTGATATTTTCTGAGAGAAAATAATCTTCTATTTTCTTTGCCACTTTTAGAGGAAAGCACCTCAATATAGGATGAATTGCAATCATTTTTTTCCTTTCCTATCTTTTTTGTTACCTTTGGGGACGTTTCCTTTTGGTAAGTTGTTACCTTTGAGGACGTTTGCCTCTGCATAAGTTATCCGTAACTCGCTATCCGCTCGAATGGTCAACTCATCCTTTTTGTATATCTGTCCCTTTTGGAACTTTTAAACTTATAAAATCGTAAAAGCATTTATATTGCGTGATTTTGTTTTTATTTTTGTCAAAATTTAAATTTATTATATGTTTTCTTTAATTTTCTTCATTTTTCTTATCAATGTACCTTTAGGAAACGTCCCCAAAGGTACAATGTCTCTTTAGGAAACGTCCCCAAAGGGACAAAGGGACAAAAAAAAAAGACATATATATTATATATATGCCTTTTTTATTATTTTAGAACTTTGTTTTTGTTCTTTGTTCTTTTTTTCTTTGCTTTTTTGTTCTTTGCTTTTATTCTTCCCAGTTATGGTATACTTCTGATACATCATCTAATTCGTCTAACATATCTAACAAGCGCTCCATTTTTCCTGCGCCTGCTTCGTCTAGTGCAACGTAGGTTGATGGTACCATTTGCACTCCTGCTTCTAAGAATTCTAAGTTTTCTGCTTCTAGTTTTTCTCTTACTTCTGAGAATGTTTCTGGTGTTGTGGTTATTTCATATATTTCTTCTTCAGATGAAAAGTCTTCTGCTCCTGCTTCAATTGCTAGCATCATTAAACTATCTTCGTCCATTTTGCAAGTTGATTTATCTATAACTATAACGCCTTTTTTTGTAAATAAGTAAGATACACATCCATTGGTTCCTAAGTTTCCACCGCATTTTGAAAATGCATGTCTTACGTCTGCTGCTGTTCTATTTTTATTATCGGTTGCTGCTTCTACAATAACTGCAATTCCATTTGGTCCATATCCTTCATAGATTACTTCTTCATAGTTTTCGTTGTTTCCTGCTCCTGCTGCTTTTTTGATTGCGTTGTTTATTGTATCGTTTGGCATGTTTGCTGCTTTACATTTTGCTATAACGTCTTTTAATTTAGAGTTGCCTGCTGGATCTGGTCCTCCTTGTTTTACTGCCATTAATAATTCTCTACCTAATTTTGTAAATACTTTTCCTCTTGCGGCATCTGCTTTTCCTTTTTTGGCTTGTATGTTGTGCCACTTTGAATGTCCTGACATGATTTTCTCCTTTCTCTAATTCAAATTTACTGATTTATATAAATTTTATGTTTGCTTCTTATTTACTAAGATATTGTAGCATATTCTTTCGTTTTTGCGCAAGTACTTTTCAAAAATTTTATTTGTTTTCAGAAATTTTATTTGTTTTTATTTTTATATTCTTATTTTTCTTTATTAATTTTGAAATTTTTTTGTGGCTTTTTCTTTTTTAGAAATTTTAATATTAATATAACTATGCATATTACAATAATGATAAAAATTATATTTAATGTAATATGTGATTGACCTGGTTGTTGATATATTTTTTTATTTTGTTTTATTATTTCTTTTACTTCTTGGTTATTTCGTATCTTTTCTACAATATTTCCATATTCTTCAGCATTTTTATATGCCTCTATTGCTTCTTTTATATTATTTTGTACTTTTTCATCAAAACCTATAAAATAAGCTGAGCCAACTACTGTAATTGGTAAATCATCTTTTTTTATTCTTAATGTATCTTTTATTTTAGCAAGTAGTTCTTCATTTTCATTAGTGTTAATATACTCTTTGTTAATATTTACATTTTCGTCTAACCAATTTTTTTCTTGTTGATATTCATCATTTTCTTCCTCGTAAAAAATATATACTTTTACATTGCTATATTCAGAAGAATTAGTAATTATTGCATTAGATACAACACTAAAGCTTAATAATATTAAAATAATTACACTAATCAATAATACCTTTTTCATTTTGCCTCCTCATATTCTAATTTAATTAAGGTGTGATGTTTTTATTCATCACACCTTATTCATTTTATTGTTTATATGCATTTTCGTAAATGTGTTTTTCCCACCATTTTCTTCCGTCTTCATAGAATTTTTTAATATCTTCATCTTTTAATTCTTTGCCCTGTGCTGCTAAAAATTCTGTAGGTTCCTTTATTTTAGTACTATTAACATCTGTAAAAGTAACATCAAATGTATTTGATGAACTTTCTTGATGTGTTTTTATGCTTTTTATATATTGATCATTTTCATCTAGTTCTACATCTACTAGTACTGTTTCACCCCATTGAGTAATAGTATATTTTGAAGTTAAAAGATAATTGTTCTTTACCCAGTCAGTGTATTTATCTCCGTTTAATTTTACTGTATAATTATGTTTTTTTCCCTTAACTAATTTTACTGTATCAATAGCATTTATAGAAGTTTTGCTATCTTTCATTACATCTGTTAGCATTGTAACTTCTTGTATAGCACGACCTGTTTTTAATGGATGAACATATACCCAGTCATTTAAATATACTCCACTGTCTTCTTCATCTGCTATTTTCTTTCTAGCAACTACACTAAGTTTACTAGAACCGTCAGTTACACCAGCATATTTTACTGAGAATGTATATTCTTCTACATTATCTTTATCTGATTTTAAATAAGTTAAACCATCTTCAGTATTATATTGATAAGCAAATTTTTCGGAATAACCATTTATATGATTATTTTTTTCTACAGTAAGGCTAGTAGCTTCAAGTGTGTTTTGTGCTGCTGTATTGATTTTTTCTTCAAGAGTTTGTACTTCACTATAGTTAATTATATATTCTTTTACCTCTTCATCATTTAACTCTTTTCCATCAGTATCTAATTCAATTTTATACACTTTTCCATTATTTCCTGTTATTTTAGAAGACTTAATTGCTTCTAATTGTAATTCCATTGTATTTGCATTGCTTACTGTTGCAATTCCATTATTGCTACTTGAACTATAGGTATATGTGCTTTCTTCTCCATTTGGATTTGTAACTTTAACAGTTGATACTTTATCTTTGAAATGATTTGAGGTTAACGTTACTGGTAAGTAAAATTTTCCATTTTCGCTTTGATTTATTATTCCTGAATAAGTATCTCCATTTAGTTTTAATCCTTTAATTGTTGCTGCTTCTGGAACTGTAGGATTTTCTACTAAAACTCCTCCAATTTTAAGTTTTGCATTATACTCTTCACCTTTTGGATTTGTATTACTTTCTGTACCATCTTTAACATAAACAATTTCAATTTTGTCTTTAAATGCATTTCCTGCTTCAAATGTATATCCAGATGTATCATATTCAGTTTCAGTTACATCTATTGCTATTTTAAGTACATCTTTGTCTGTATTCTTTTTCCAAAACTCTCCTAAAGAAATGGTAGCTGTTGTTGCAGTTGCAGGTGCTTCTACTCTTATACCATATTCATTTTCCCCAACAAATGTAGCTGTTTGTTGTCTAATTTCTACTTTTGCATTTTCTTTAAGTTTATCTATAAGTATAAACTCTTGAGTTTCATTAGCTCCTTCAAAGTTGTTACCAATTATTCTGGTATTTTCATCTATTTCGCTAACAAATTCAATCATTTTTTCTACATTAGTACCAGTAAAGTTTCCAAAATATACTATAGTAGTAGGATCATTGCCATTATAATGTAGAATACTGTTCCAATATTTATTATCCTCTCCTAATGATTCAGCAGAATATTTTACTCCATTTGAATAGAAATTGTCACCATTAATTGTAACTACATTAGGTTTATCTTGTGTTTCATCAACTGTTTTCTTTCCAATTATATTGATATGATCAAATGTTACCTTATTAGCTGTTACTTTTATTTCACCTTTTATTGTGCCTTTAATTTCTGTTGTTCCAGCTTCAGCACCAGTAATCATAAGACCTTCTTTTTGAATATCAAGTACATTTGTTAAAGTAATTTCATTTTTTATTATTACTACTTTATATGCGCTGTCTACTTTTACAGCTTCTTTTAATTCGTCTTCATTTTTAACTTCTTTTGTTGTTTCGTTATATTTTGCTACTAATTCTGCACTATAGTAAGTGTCACTGTTTGGAGCTGGCACATTACCTTTTTCATATTTTGTAATTCCGTCCATCCAGTTTGCAACAGTGAATGTAGCTAATGAATTACTATAAGTTGTTAAGTAATTTATATTTTCTGGTGGTTCTATATCACTTGATGTTTGAGTACCTTCTCTATCATAATATCTAGTAAATGTGATTGGATAATGTGTAATAGCTCTATCACCGATATATACAATTTTAACCCATCTTTTTGCAATATCACTTTGATTGAAATAATGTACATAATCGTAGCCTAGTTTTTCTTGCTTTTTATCTCCTATTGCATTTCCTTGTTGTTGTTCTTCTTTGTTATATTTTTCTACTGTTTCAATAGTAGTAGCTGTTGCTTCGTTTCCTTCAGAATCTATTACATTAACAATTGCTTGTTTATTTCCAGATTTTTTATGTGCTTTTACTAATGGATTATTATATTTTTCACTTGTACGAGTTAATTGGCTTCCTATAAATGTTCCGCCAACTTCAACTGTAAATCCTGCTTCTTTACATTCACTTACATCTACTTCTTTTGCTGTTAATGTTGCCGCATTTTTTACTATAATACCTTCGTTATTTTGACTTTTTAATTTCAAGTTATTAATAGTTACATTAATAGTTTTATCACTTTTTCCTACAGTGAATACTGATTCATTTTCACTTGAGGTTAATGTATGACTTCCACCATTTATGAATACATTTCTGCTTATTTCTATACTTTTATCAACTGAAAAATCTTGCCCTATATATATTGTTCCAACTTCTGTACTGTTTAATGCGTTTTCTAGTTCGCTTTGATTTTTTACTTCAGATAAATCTGATTCAAAAGTGAATTTGTACTCAGTAGGTACATCTAAATCACTTGCAAGTGAAATTCCATTTTCTACTGGTGCTTTGGTTAGTGTAACTGTTTTTGCAACTTTTTCTGGATTAAATTTCAATGTAAAGCTATTGCAATTTTCATTGTTAGTTAAATCATTTAAAGTTACTGTTTCATCAGTTTTATCTCCACCAAATTGTTCTGTTATTATACTAGCATATAAGTCTTTTGCACCTTCTTGAACTGCTGCTTTTAATGTTTCTTGATTTTCTCCATCATTTTTTGTAAATGTTTTTTCTTCTCCATTAACTGATAATGTGATTTCTTGAATTTCATCTTTTAATAATATGTATGCGATTGCCCCAGGAATGCTTGTGTCATTCATTCTTGATAGCTTTGTTGTAGGATCAATTACTGTAATGGTAACTGCTCCACTATTTTCTTCATAATCTTCAATTACAAATTCCTTGCTAAAATCTTGTGATTTTGAATCTTCTGTTTTGTTCAAATCTTGAAGAACATCACTAATGAATTTATCTGAATATATATTCCAATGTGCTGCTATGTCTATATTTCCACTATCTTTTGTTACTGTTTTTTCACTAAATTTTGTTCCATCTCCATTGTCCCAATAAGCAAATTCATGGTAATTATCACTTGGTTCTACATTCTTTGGGAACATATCTTCTGTAATTTTATCTCCATCCCAAACTGTAAGTGTATATGCTGTTATACCTTTAAACGATACTTTGTGTACATGTAAGAATGTTAATTCATTAAAGTCAATTCTTATTTTAGTTGGAACTCCGTCAATTTCAATGATAATGTCACGATATTTAACACTTTCATTTTCTTTGACTTCCATCAAAACTGTTAATTGATTTCCAGTAAAATCATCTTTTGTTGCAACATTATATCCTGCATCAGCATTATCTTCTTTTGGTATTTTTACTGTAACTTTTGTTAAATCTACTCCTTCATTTAAGGTTATTGTATAGGCAAAATAGAAACCTGATGGATGTTCTCCAAATCCTGTAACATTTTCTTGCTCTTTTACATTTCCTGTTACTTTATAAGAATCATCTTTTCCTTCTATTTGATAAGTATTTTCTAGTGTATAATTAAAACTATTTTGTAAGTTGTTTTTATCTTCTTCTGGAATTTCTGTTCCTATTGAAGCTTCTGCATTATAAATAAATTTTATAGTATAGCTTTCTTCTGTTTTGTTGTTTTGTGAACAAGCAATATTTTCATCTAGTTTTATTGTTAATGTTAATTCTTTTCCTACTAAATCTCCTTGAATAACTTGTTCAAAATTTTCTTTGCCTGCTACTTTTGCTAATAATTCTTTTAATTTATTATATGCTTTTGATTCTTGTTCATCTTTCATCTCTGCACTGTCAAAATCATAATTGATATTATTATAAGAAATTGTTAATAATTTCACATTTTCATTTTTTAAAATATCTCTTATTGTTCCTACTAGTCCTGTATCTTTAATTTCACTATTCTTCTTGTTTTTATCATATATGTTATAGATTAAAGTTCTATTTTCAAAAGTTGCTCCGTAAAATTCATTTTTTTGAATTTTGCTTTGTGCTTCTTCTAGTAATTTATCAGTATCTACTATTTCTTTTACTTTTTCATGTCCTATGTAACTAATGTCATAACTTTCTGGTTGTTCTCCACTTCCTACGTAATTTTTTCCAAATTCCCAAGTATGTGATTGCCAATCTTCACTAATCTTTTTTTCTAATCTAATAATTCTCATTTTGTTATAAATTTCAGTTTGGTTTGGTTCTCCATCATCACTATCTACCTCTATACTTCTAGCAGCTAGCATGATATCTCTTGTATCAAGACCTTTTCCCCCGTTATATGTTGAATCAAAAACATATTTTCCAATAATCCAAACATAATTTGCGTTTGGATTTTGCATATCTATATAATCTCCAAGTTCTTCTTGCGTCATGGTTTTAGCAAACGTAGGAGTGGTAATTATAAAGATAGAAATTATTATAAAAAATATTACTAAACTAATTTTTTTTATCATTTTCGCACTTCCTTTTTTTTATTTTATTTTTTTACTGTGGCATTTACTCTTGAATAATCTGATAATATTATTGTTGCAGAATTTGCTCCAACCCAATCTTCTGGTATCTTATCTCCTCCGTTTAGTATTTTTCTTCCTCCATATTCAAATCCTATATAATCTGAAAAAGGACTTCCATTTTTATATACTGTATAGGTATATTCCATAGTATTTCCTGTTCCTTCTTGTTTTATTGCAGTTAAAGTTATTGAATATGTATCTTCTTTAGGTGGTTCAGGTTGTGGTTGTGGTTGAGGTTGAGGTTGTGGCTCTGGTTTTGCTGTTACTGTAACTGTATATGATTTTGGTATTCCATTAACTGTTTCAGCTGTTATAATTACCTGTCCTGCTTTATGTCCCGTTACTTTTCCATTTGCGTCTACAGTTGCTATTGATGTATCACTACTTACCCATGTAACCGTTTTATTAGTTGCATTCGTTGGTGTTACAGTTGCACTTAATTGAATACTACTTCCAACCTCTACTGTTATTGGTCCAGAAATGGTTAAGCTAGTTGGATCAATAGTTGTTGGTTTATTTGTTTCTTCTGGATTTGTTGATCCGCTTGGTGTAGTTGGGTTACTTGGTGTAGTTGGATTGCTTGGCGTAGTTGGGTTACTTTGATTGTTTGGCGTAGTTGGGCTGCTTGGACTACTTGGTGTAGTTGAATTGTTTGGTTTACTATTGTTATTATTATCATCATTATTTATATTTGCATCTTCTTTTGCTTTTATTGTTACAGTACAACTAGCTGTATATTTTCCATCTTCTGTTGCTACTGTAATGGTTACTACTCCCTCTTTTAATGCTTTAATATTTCCTTTTCCATCAACCGTAGCAATACTTTCATCACTTGATGACCATATTAATTTTATAGATTCTATATTTTCTTCAGCTAATGTTGCTACAAGAATTGATGTATCACCTTCTGTTAAGTTTAATTCTGTAGCATTAAGATATATACCTTTTACTTCTGCATTTGCTAATACTGTCCATTCTGCTCTTAAAGTAATTTTGCTTTTTACAGGTATATCAAAATCATATAATTCATTTAAATAATACCAACCTGCAAATACATAACCTTCTCTGGTTGGATTATCTGGTTGTTCTATTTTTTCGTTTTCTTTTACTTTTATAGAGGCTACTTCACTTCCTCCATTACTATCAAATGTTATTTCATATTGCTTTTTGTAGAATAAAAAAAATAAAAGTAAAGATATAATAATTATACAAACTATAATTACAGCTAGAATTAATACACCTTTTCTTTTATCTATTTGTAAATATTTTTGTTCCATCAACTGATTCCCCTTTCATTTTTTTATTTTTTCATTTTGCAAAAAACCATAAGGCAATAAACGCCCTACAATTTATGCTTAATGATGTCTTTTTTTATAATGTATATTTTACCATTTTATATTTATGAAAGTCAATTGATATTATTATTTTTTCGACATAAAATTATACTATTTATTATATTCTATACATTTTTCCTCTAGTAATTTAAAATTACAGCATCTTGATTTTAAGTTTTCTGGTAATCTCCCTCAGTATTTTTAATTATACATTAGTAACTATAGAAATATAATACAAAAGGATTAGAGTTTTGCCCCTAATCCCCTTTTTTAAGTTCCAATTTATGGCTGGAAACACCGCTTTTTTTAATTCCAATTTAATGGCTGGATTCACCGCTTTTTTTAGTTCCAATTTAATGGCTGGATTCACCAACTTTTTGCTAGTTCTAGCATAAGTGTTCACTAGAATATATCGTTCACTATTTTTTAGTTGTGAAACACTTGAATTACTAAATAGCTATTCTATATTAGTATATTCATTATACTATTTCTTATGCTTTATGTCAATAATTTTTCTAATTTTGCTCTAAAATTTGTTGACCTTTTATTAACTTATAACTTATTAAAGTATTTCCATCTAAATTTTCTTTGTTCATGTTAATAGCAGTAATTTGGCTATTTTCATACGTTTTATAATAGTAAATTCCTTTGTCCATATTACAGCAAGAACTATAAATAGTTATTTCATATAAATTTTCTCCCATATATACGCAACCCCTTTGTTGGCATACACTATCTAAGATATGAAAGAATTGGCTAATGCTTTCTGATTCCGAATCACCAGAAATAGAATTCATTTTTGTAAAGGTTGCTTTTACAAATCTAGAGGCTGAAGATAAATCTCCTGGTAATCCCATAGCACCCATACCTCTACTATAAGTTTTTAAATTTAATTCTTTTGAAAAATTGTTTACAGGTGGTTTAGTTGATAAACTCATATAATTGTTTAGGTTAAACATTTGAATATCAAATGTTGGGTTGTTTGTAAGTACACCTACTGGATTTTCATATATTTTAAGTCCTTCTTTCACACTTTCCACTGTGATGGAAGATTCTTTATCGGCAATGATCCAATGTAATGGTGATGCTGGTAATTCTTCGCTAAAGTTGATTAAGGCTATATTGATATTTTCTAATAATTTTTTAACTTCACTAATATTTGAACATTGTGCTAATACATAAGGAATAAATTCAAA
Organism: uncultured Clostridia bacterium; assembly: GCA_947627755.1. Classification (GTDB taxonomy): domain Bacteria; phylum Bacillota; class Clostridia; order TANB77; family CAG-508; genus UMGS1663. Next base: position 56,895 of record CANQXD010000001.1, read on the forward strand.
TGGTGCTACATTGTTCTTGTTTTCTTGTTCTTCTTTATAGTCTGCATTTTCAGGAAAATTTAGTCCTGCCATTCCTAATCCTTTTTCATTTATTGCATCATAATAAAGTGGATAATCATCCGATACATAAGCCATTCCTATTATGGCATAATGTTCTTTTAAATTTCCTACTTTTCTAAATTTAAATTCATAATTTCTAGGTGTTATTGTTACTGTTTCTTTATAGGAATATTCTAAATCTAAATTCCTTCCAAAATAATGGTCCTTTGTATTATAAGTTACTGCTGTACACATACTTTCCTTCTTTCTTTTTATAAAATAATTTACTTTTTGTTTTTCTGATGTTACAAATATCATTGTTTAAATACTTTTCCTAAACTTTCATGAATGACTAAATCTGCTCTATTATCATAAGGTGTAGAATCTCTATTGATTAGCACTAAGTTTTTACCTCTAAAATAATGAAGAAGCCCACTTGCTGGATATACTGTTAATGACGTTCCTGCTACTATTAGCATATCTGCGTTTTGTATTGCAAATATGGCATTATTCACTGTTTCGTCATCCAAACCTTCTTCATATAAAACTACATCCGGCTTTACTATTCCTCCACAACTACATTTTGGAATTTCTTTGCCTTCAAATACATAATTTGCATCATAAAATTTGTGGCATTGCATACAATAGTTTCTTAACACGCTTCCGTGCAATTCATATACTTTTTTTGAGCCTGCTTTTTGATGTAATCCATCTATATTTTGTGTAATTACTGCCTTTAATTTGCCTTCGTTTTCCAGTTTAACTAAGGTTTTATGAGTAATATTTGGTTCATATTTTAAGCTATTCATTTTTTCTTTATAGAATTGATAAAATTCATCTGTATGGCTCATGAAAAAGTGATGGCTTAATATTTCTTCTGGTGGATATTTATATTTTTGATTGTATAAGCCGTCTTTACTTCTAAAGTCTGGAATTCCACTTTCTGTAGATACTCCCGCTCCTCCAAAAAATACAATGTTATTACTTTCTTCTATTAGTTGCTTTAATAATTGTATTTTATTTATTTCTTCTTCCATTTTTCAAGTGCTCCTTTCTTAAGCACATTTTTTTATTTACCTATATTATTTTTTTGCCTTGCCTTTTGTTAATTCATAACTTTGCATGATTAGTTCTTTTACTAATTTTTTATCGCATTTATCTCCTAATATAATGGTGTTCCAATGTTCTTTATTCATGTGATAGGCTGGTATAATATAGTTATAAGAATTTCTAAGCAAATCGGAATAATTTGGTTCTGTTTTTATGTTTAAATATACTTGTCCTTTTACATTCATAATTAAAGCAAACCATTTTTTATTTTCTTTGTGTTTCATTGTAACAGATACATGGTCATCTGGAAAAGGATAGTCTTTATATGTATTTTCTAATGTTAAACAATATTTTATTACTTCTTCTTTGTCCATTTTAGTATTTCTCCATTTTTTTATTTTATTAAAATTTTCTTTATAGTGATAAATGCTCTAAATTGATGATTTCTGCGCCATTTTCTATTAATTCGTTTATTATGTTATTATTATCAATAATTTCTGCTTTTGGTATTAAATTATTCATACAAGTAAAAATGTAATAACCTAGTAATATAATTAGTAATATAAAAATGATTAATATTATTGAAATTAGATTTTTCTTTTTCATTATTTCACCTCATTTATGATTTATTTTTTCTTCTAAAATTATAGCAAATAAGCAAGTGATTGTAAATACATTCACTTGCTTATAAATCTAATGCCTTTGAGTAATCTCCAATTACTTTTAAAATTTCTTTTGCATCATTACCTTCTAATCTTTCGTCTATTCTATTTGCTATATCAATTAGTTTTATGGTTTTTTCTAAATATTCTAATCTTTTTTGATTTACTGCATAACCTTTTAACATATAATCTTTTAAAATTTTATTTGCCCATTGTCTAAATATAACACCTCTATCAGATTTAACTCTATATCCAATACTTAATATCATATCTAAATTATAGTATTCTATATCTCTAGTTACATTTCTTTCTCCTTCTTTTTGAACTGTCGCAAATTTTGCGACAGTTGGAATATCTTTTAGTTCTTCACTTAAAGCATTGTTAATATGTTTACCAATTGTCTTTATATCCCTATCAAATAATTTTGATAATTGTTGCCTATTAAGCCATACTGTTTCGTCTTTTAAATTCACCTCCAATTTTACACCTTGATTCTCAAATAAAATAATTTCATTTTTCTTTTCTTGCATAAAAACACTTCCTTTTCTTATAAATTTTAGTTTTTATTACATTTATTACTACTTATTCTAGTTTATTTATTGTTATAGAACTATTGTTTGTATTTTATAACAAAATAATTATGATGTCAACACTTTTTTATTAAATTTATGTTAATTATTTTTATGAATAAAAATTTTCAATCTTATTGCGATAAATGTTCTATAATTATTATTTTATTTTTCTACACATATAGCAAATAAGCAAGTGATTGTAAATACATTCACTTGCTTATAAAATTTTGTAATTTATCCTTTAAATAAGTAATCTAATTATTGTTGTTTTGCTCGTTATTAATATTGATAGTTTTTATCAATTCTATTGCTTCATCTGCATCTGTATCTATTAAACCATAATTTATAACTGCAATATATTTGTGCATTTTATAAAATGAAATATCACTCCAATTTTTATTTCCATCATAGTATCCAATAGTAGCTTCTTCTCCATTATTTAAAGTTATATTTTTTGTTGTTCTTCCTGTGCCACATACGCCAAATATATTATTATAAAAATATAACATTGCATATTGATTTTCATTATTTTTATATAGTTTTAAGGCATATTGATAGACTTCATTTTTTTCATCTTTTTCTACTTCTTCATATTGCCATTCATTTGGAATATTTAGTTCTATTTTAGTGTTTTCTATTGTTTTTGAATATTTTTTATAGTTTTCGTTATTACTTGTATTTGATTTTATATCGTTTCCATTTAATATATTGTGTTCAGAAGGTGCATATTTCGCACCCCAAGTACTAAATACAACTTTCTCTCCGTTTTTCATTCTATCTAAGTCAATTAAATACATAATTCCTATGATGCTTAACAATATAACAATGATTATAATAATTATTTTACCTATTTTTTTATTCATACTAATCACCCATTTTAACCCTTCTATCTTTTAGACGTTTCGTGACTGCATTTTAGTTGGTGATTTGTAAAATTTTTAGCAGATAACTATTAACTAATTATCCGCTTTATATCTTGTAATTTGTACTAAAATTCATTTTCTAAAATGTGATTTAGAAATTCTACAATATCGTATTTTTTATCTTTATACAATACTTTATTGATACTTTGATTATTTATAAGCAAAATTCCCGTTAGCATATTATACTCTACACAGCAACAATCATTTAACTTAAGCAATTTATCTTCTAGTTTTATTTTAGGTATATCATAAATCATTGCAAGCTCACTTCCAACATTTTTTTCCTTTACTCTAAATAAATGTCCACAATACAAGCACAAATGAGTTCTATGAGGTGTGTATGCAAATTTTCCATTATCAGAATGATAATGTTGGCAATGACTACATTTTACTATTTCTAATGGGATATTATTTAATTTTGCTAACATGATTCCTCCAAAATCTTTATAAGTTAATATACAATTATCATATTCTAAAACCCCATTAAATTCATTACCATTTATTATTATTTTAGGTATAACGTTTTTTAAAATATTTTCATATCTAATACTAATATTGTTAATTAAATTTGTTTTTATATTTAGTTTATTATTATATATTTCTTTATTAACACAAAGACATTCTTCTAGTTTATTTCCTAATTTATCATAAGCAAACGCTTTATGAGAAATACAATAATATTCATTTATTCCCTGTCTTGATTTTCCGATATACTTTATATTACATTTCATAGTGTATCTCCTCTACAATTTATTATTATTTTTATGTTTAAATATGATGATATAAAATATTATTATTTTATTAGTTTTACTATAAATTCAATTATTTCATCTTTACTTTTTGCTTCAATAGTTCCATTATGCAATTCAATTATATCTTTAGTTATTGCTAAACCTAATCCTGCACCACCATTATTTGTTTCTCTTGATTCATCTGCTCTATAAAATTGCTCGAATATTTTATTTAATTTATAATCTGGAATGGTTACACCTTTGTTTTGAAATTTTATTTCTATTATTTTTTCCATTTCATTTATATCTACATTTATAATTGTTTTTTCATAACTATAACTGATTGCATTTTTTAGTAAATTTCCAAAAGCTCTGGCTAATTTATCTCCATCTGCTTTATATATTAATGAATTAGGCTTATTTACTTGTAGTTTAAGTTTTCTTTCTTCTAGCATAGGATAAAACTCATCTATTAATTGGTCAAACAATACTGATAAATCAATATTAGTTTTATTTATAGGCATATCATTTAAGTTATATCTTGTAATTTCAAAGAATTGATTTGTAAGTTCTTCTAATCGTAAAGCTTTGTCATAAGCAATTTTTAAATATTTTTTTTGTGAATTTTTATCTTGTATATCTGTTTCATTTAATAATGATAAATATCCTATAACAGATGTAAGTGGTGTTTTTAAATCATGAGCCATATACATTATTAAATCATTTTTCCTTTGTTCAGCTTCTTTTGCTTTATTTTTATTTGTAATATATTCATACTTTATTTTATTTAATTTATCAGAAAAAATTGATAAAGAACTTGAAAGTTCAATGTTTGTAGTATCATCATTATAAATATAATCTAATGATTGATACATTTTATTTAGTTCTTTTATCTTTTTTGAAATATATAAGATTAGCATAATAACAAATATTACTATCATAAATAGTAATATTGCTGTATTTTTATTGTTTACACACCAAAAATAGAACTCTGGTACATTATTATGCAACAACTCTGCGATAGCATCATTTAAAACACCATCAACAAATATAAATGTTATTATAATTGCTATAAAGTAAGAGAATAAAGCTCTTATAATCAATTCTCCCCATATTTTTAAATTTTCTATAATTAATCTTTTATTTTTCAATTTTATATCCTACTCCCCATACAGTTTTTATAAATTTAGGCTTTTTACTATCATCTTTCAACTTTTCTCTTATTCTTCGTATATGTACCATTACAGTATTATTATTTTCTAGGTACTTTTCTTTCCAAACCTTTTCAAATAGTTCTTCTGAACTAACCACATTTCCTTTCTTTTGTGCTAAATATAATAGTACATCAAATTCCATTGGCGTTAATTCTATTTTCTGATCATATAACTTACAGATATGTTTATCTTGATTTATCTCTAATCCATCTATATAAATAATGTTATCTTCTTCTTTTTCATTATATTTGGTATATCTTCTATAAGCTGATTTTACTCTGGCAACAAGTTCTAATGGATTAAAAGGTTTTGTTATATAATCATCTGCTCCGTAATGTAAGTCCTTCTATTTTGTCTTTATCCTCAATTTTAGCAGTAAGCATTATAATTGGAAATTTTAAATCTTTCTTCCTTATGTATTTGCAAATTTCAAATCCATCTATATCTTTTATCATAACATCTAAAATTGCAAAATCTAATTTTTGACTATTAATGCAATCTATAGCATCTTTAGAATCATAAAATTTAAACACATTGTAGTTTTCATTTTTCATATATAATTCCACTAAATCTGCTATTTCTTTTTCATCATCTAATACTAAAATATTCATTTTTTCTCCTCTTTCTAACTAATTATATTTTAGCATAAAATACTTTTTATTTCTATTATTAGAGAAAAATGTAAGAAAAAGTTAAGAGTTTGTTAAGTCTTTCTTAAAACATACCTCCAATCATTTAGTTATACTAAAAAAGGATTGGAGGTATTTATGAGAAAGAAACATAAGAAAAAACTAAATATAAAAAGAATTATTTTATTGATTATTTTTATAATTTTTTTAACTATTCTTGTTAAAAATATAATATTTACTAATCATTCATTAGAGATTTTAAATAAATTATCTTTTACAACAACTGATAATAATGGATATAAAATAATAAAACAAGATGAAAATAATAAATATTCAGGAGTTGGGCAAGAGAAAGTATCCAATAAAGATGGTTATTATACTACTTTTACTACAAATGATAAATACAAAAAAACATATATTGAATATAAACAAAATGGAGATGCTTCTTGGGCTAATAATACATATTGGAATGATTCTATGGAGAAAAGTGGGTGTGGAATTACAGCAATGGCTATTATTTTAAGTGGATATGGAAAAAAAGTTACACCTGAAGATTTAAGGCAAAAATATTATCCTGTAATTGACCATGATTCGTTAAATACAGAATTTTCTAATTCTTACGGAATAGAATCAAGTGATTTCTTTTATGACTCTGTGCATTTATCAAAAGAATATATAAAAAAACATTTACTAACCAATAGACCTATTCTTGTCTGTGTTTGGAATAAACCTAGTAAAAATCGTTGGACAACTTCTTCTCATTATATGGTACTACTTGCTTCTGATGATGACAATATGGTATATATTTCTAACCCAAATCGGTGGAGAAAATGATAGCAAAAGTTCTGGCTGGTATGAGTATAACGAGGTTATTCCTTACATTGCTAAAGCATTATTTATTGAGAGTTATAAATAAAAACAGTTTTTATTTCTGATAAATCTTTCCTCTATATTATAAATAAAATTATCATATATAACACATACATAGCCAAATAAATCATTCCATTGAATCTACTCATCTCGTTTTTAGGTGGTATTATTGGAAATAATGCTAATACTATCATAGCCAATATCAATATTCCTATTTGTATATTATAGGTAAAATTATATACTAATGTTGAAATTATAGCTGACACTCCAATTATAAGTAAAATATTGAAAATATTAGAGCCTATAATATTTCCTATTGCTATATCACTATTTCCTTTTATTGCTGCAGTAACACTTGTTACTAATTCTGGCAAACTTGTTCCTATTGCCAGTATTGTTAGGCTAATTATTTTTTCACTTACATTAAACATTCTAGCTATAATAATAGCATTATCTACTGTTAAATCTCCACCTATTTTTAAACCTATAATTCCTAAAATGATTAGCACTACACTTTTTGCTATAGATAATTGTTTTGTTTTAGTCTGAATTTCAATAATATTATTTTCTTTATCAAATTGTTCGCCTTTCTTTCCCATAACTATTGTGTACAATAAAAAAAGTATAAATAATATAATTAAAACTATTCCTTCTGTTCTTGATATTGTCCCTGAAGTATTGCAAAATATTGCAAAAATAATTGTGATAACAAGAGACATTGGCATTTCTATTAACCTTGTTTCTCTTTGAAATTTTACAGGCTTAATAATTGTAGATAATCCTAAAATTAATAGTAAATTACACAAATTACTTCCTATTATATTTCCAATTGCCATGTCTGATGAGCCGTTTAATGATGATGTAGAGCTTACAAATAACTCTGGCATTGAAGTTCCTATTGAAACTATTGTTAAGCCTATTATAATTTCTGGAATATGAAATCTTTTTGCAACACTACTACTACCTTCTACTAAAAAGTCTGCTCCTTTTATAAGTAGTACAAATCCAATAATTATTAAAAGTACTGATAATAAAATCTTTATTCCTCCTTTACGTTTTACCTATAAAATCTTTAATTTCTTTATAAAAATCTCTATACTGCATAGACTATGTACCTATTTTAATACATACATCACCCATTCTTTTATTTGTTATTTATATAACTTTTAAGTTGTGTAGCTATTCTTCAGCCATTAAGTTTGATTGTTCTATTATTTTTTCTAGTTCGTTTTGACTAGCATTTTTTATTTTGTTGAAAGATACATTCGTATAATAAACTTTAATTTTATCTTTGCAATTTTTAATATCAGTATTTTTATTTATTATTATTTCTGATTTGAAACGAAGGTTTTCTCCGCTGTTTAATTGAGCCATAGAATCCCAAGTCTCAAAATGACTATGAATTTTATTTTGTAACAACATTTTTCCATTTATAAAAATTAGTGTTTCCTTATCTGTATTAACTTTTTGAGAATATAATGTAACTAAACTCGAACCATTAAAAGAACATATAATATTATCATTTTCAATTTTACATTCTACTAGTCTATCATTATACTTGATATTAGTTTTTATATTTTTATATGCAATATTTATAATAAATATCAATAATAGGCAAAGAAAAATAGCAACAATTACTACTATTATTCTATTTTTTATTTTTCTGTTTTTATCAGATTCTCTTGCAATACTTATAATATTTTCATTTGCTTTTTCTTGATATTCTTGCTCTTTTAGATGTTCTCCACTTAATAATTCATTTACACTAATGCCAAGATAATTACATAATTCAAGCATAATAGATGAGTCTGGCATTCCTCTACCTGTTTCCCATTTTGAAATAGACTTGTAAGACATATTTAACTTTTCTGCCAATTGTACTTGTGTAAGATTTTTTTCTTTTCTACATTCTGCAATAAATTTTCCAATTTTTTCTTGATTCATAACTTTTCCTCCTTCAATTATAATTTGATAAAATTATAACTAAAAGATATAATACTGGTAACTCACTATTAGTAGAATATTATAATATTTTATATACTCTACTAATAGTAGCACTCGACAATTACTATTTTATTTTTTCATATATTATCATAAAAGCAGATAATTAGCAACTAAATATCTACTCTATAACTAATTATCTGCCGTACTTATTGTAATTTATTATTTTCCTACTGTTACATTTCCACAATCGCAATTTATTTTTAATGTTATTTGTGAATTTCTATTATTTTGAGATATATTTGTTTTTCCTAAATCAACATCTGCTTCTATATAAATATCATTCGTTTTATTTATATCTACATTGCCAAGATCTGCTTTAATTGTAGAATCTTCTTGTATAGATATTGTATCAATTTCTATATTACCACAATCTGCTTTAATATCACATTTATTCAATATTTCTTTTATTTCTGTATTTCCTAAATCACATTTCACAGTTATATTTCTTATTTTTCCTAATTTGACATTTCCGCAATTGCAATCTATATCAACTATAGCATTTTCTAAATCTAACATTTCACAATTTCCATAATCACTCTTTATTTTTATTGTTTTATTATATGTAGAAGGAATATATACTACAATATCTTTTGCTATAACTCCAAAACTAAAAAAAGTAAATTTTTGATTATTAGTATTATCAATAGATAAATTATTTTGGTTAAAATTAACATCTACATCACTTTCATTTTCTCCGTAAACAACTACTTGAATATTATCTTCTGATGTTTCTCTAAAAATAACATTTCCTGAATCTTGTCTTATATCTATATTATTTATATCTTCTACACTATATGTTTTATCAAAAATTATGTTAGCGCTTTTCTTTGTACCGAAAAATAATATCCCCTTTATCCTTCCTGTTAAACACATTACCAAAAACATTATTAAAAAGAATATTATAATAGAAAGTAAAATTATTAGAGTAATAATTATTCCTTTATTCTTCATTTTCTTCATCTCCTTCTAACATAAATATCAGTTTAACAATTTCTTCAATCATTCCAATAATTATGAATATTACCCAAGTAATATGCCAAGCCATTGTTATAAAACTTACTATAAAATATATTGCAACTCCTATTCCACCAATAATATCATTTATTTGTTTTACTATTTTATCTTGTTTTTTTCTTCTTGCGTTTTTTCAAATTTTGGAATAGACATATAATGTTTCACAATTCTAGTTACTCCCCAGCCAATCATTATTAGAAAAGTGCAACCAACAACAACTGGATTCCACATCATTACAGCAGTACCAATTCCTGCATACGCAACAGCCACAATGAATATTAAAATAGAACTACAAATTACTTCGGCTGATTTTTGCTTTATTTGATTTTTAGTCATATTTTCGTAATTATTTTTATTCTTTTTTTCTTCATTATTGTAATTATTTTCTTCTAATTTTTCTTGTTTTTCTCCTTTTAATAATTCCTCTGTAGATATTTCATATAATTCACATAGTGGAAGTATCTTGTCAAAATCTGGTGTACTTTGATTTGTTTCCCATTTTGATACTGTTTGTCTTGTTACATTTAACTTTTCTGCAACTTCGTCTTGTGTTAAATTTTTCGTTTTTCTTAATTCAAATAATTTTTCTCCTAAATTCATTTTCTTTTCCTCCCTTATTCTGTTTAAAATTATACTTACTTTTTTAGTTGCATTCTATCAATTTGAGTTGGAAATTTGTCAACTAAAATTAACATTCTAGTATTTTCAATATGTCCAGAGGTTATTTTTTTAAATTTTTTTACTTTGCAAATAATTATAACAAAAAAGTGATTAGCAATTAACCACTTATTTTAAGATATATTTTTTCGAGATGATTATAACATAAAAATAGGTAATTAGTAAACAACTAATTACCTATTTTATTACTATAAATTTATTTAGTAATTATTGAATATTTGCCTCTATATTTGTATCTAGTGGTATAATATCTATTAAATCTAAATCTTCTTTGCTAGAGAATAAAGAGATTATTTTTTCTTTATAGTGAAATCTATAATAATCATTTTTCTCTCCTCTATCTATAATGTCGTAGAAAATTATGAAAAAGTTCCAAATTTTATAATTTTTTATAAAAAAACAAGTAATTAAGTTTTATAATTACTTGTCTAATGATATATAATCTTAATAATATCTTACTATTTATCTAACTCATACAAATTGTAATTTGTCGTTCATTATTTTATTTCAAATTCATTTGAATATATATCAATATAACCATTATCATAAACTGGTTTTACTATTCTATATATTCCATTTGATAGCTTTCCATAATACTTTTCTATATCTAATTTTTGATTTAATTGTTTATCTTCATTCAATATATAAGCTATATCAATCCATGATACATCATCAGATATATACTTTAAATATTTCCATTCTCCATTAACTTTTTCTTGAACTCTAAATTCTACACCCCAACCATATTGTTCTTCATTATTATCTGTAATTAAGATTTCTACTTTTTCTCTTGTTATTGTATCTTTTAAAACTTCTATTGTTACATTTTCTGGAGTTAGATTAGATTTTGTATCATTTTGTTCATTATTTACAGTGTCAACAGGATTAGAACTAATATTATCAACTATAAAATTAAAGTTTGCTCTATTTGTAACACTTTTTTCAATTACTTTATATGCAACAACAACTCCAATAACTATAATCAATACAATTAAAATTCCAATAATTATTTTCTTATCCTTGTTCATTTTTATCACCAATTTAACCTTTCAATATAAAAATTCATCATAGAAATAACTTATTATTTATATGATTAAAGTATAACAAAAAAGCAAGTGATTGTAAATATTTTCACTTGCTTATACAAATTGTAATTTATAAATTATATAGTGATTTGTTTATTGGTACAATATCTTTTTAAACTTTTCCAAATTTATTAAATGGTGTTATTCTTATCCACACTTTGCCTTCTATTTTTTCTAGTGGTATACAGCCAAAATCCCTACAATCATTACTTCCCTCTCTATTATCTCCCATTGCAAACACACAATTATTAGGGACGATAAAATCATTAAAGCCTATTTCATTTCTAATTTGTGTTTTTACATCTTTTTGTAGATAGTCTTCTTTTAGTTCTTTATCATTAATATAAACCTTTCCATCTTTTATCTGCACATGTTCTCCAGGTAACGCAATCACCCTTTTTATATAACTTTCCTTACCTAATTCTAAAACATAATATGAAAACTTTGTTATAAAATTTGTAGGTTCATTTTCATATTTTGCAATAGGATTTTGTTGATCTATTTCTGATGAACTATAATTTATTTTGCTTGGCTTTTCAAAAGTAATAATATCTCCTCTATTAGGCATCTTTTTTGATGTTCTTACCCATCTATTTAATAATAATCTTTCGTTCTCTATCAATGTAGGGTTCATTGACGACATTTTTACTATTGTTGGTGTACCAATATAATATCTAATTAAAAGTGCAAAAACAACTGCTATAATAATACAATAAGTCCATTCTAATATATCTTTAACTTTCTCTTTACTCATTAGATTTCCTCCAATTATTCAACTACGAATTTTATGTTTTAAGTATATCAAAAAAATAAGTGATTGTAAATAATCACTTATTCATATAAATTGTAATTTGTTTTATTGTTCCATGTCTTCACAACTTTTATTCGGCTACTACTGGTAGTGGTCTATATTTCCATAGGTATAGGCTCACGTCACAAATCTATTTTAATATTTCGACATCTTTTAAAGCAGAACAATTACCTATTAATTCTTTATTATTATCAAAGCCCTTTAATTCTGCTAAAAAATTTATTAAGTTAGCATTTCTATAATATTTTCCAAATGCATCATACATTTCTTTTAAGCATATAAAATATGTATTGTTTTCTTTATCCAAATTCCAATAATTATCAGGCAAATCTAATAAAATACTGAACCTTTTGCTTTTGTACAAGTTATTTCATCTGTTGTAATAGTTCCTATGAGTTCGTAAACCAGTAACTTCTCCAAAAGGATTTTTTGTTTCTTCTGTTGTTTGTTCAAATTCAAAATATTCTTTCCAGTTCTCTGTCGTTATATCAACTTTCTTAATATGATTTAAAAATTCTTCAAGAGAAATAGTTTTTGTACCATCTTGTTCTACCTTTATTTCCTTTGTATCATTCATACTTAGTTTTTCTTTCATACATTTATATCTTTTTGTTGTTTTATTATAATTACACTTGATACAACTGTAATCGTAATAGCAACACCATATACTTTTTCTAGAGAACTCCTATAATAAATTTATCTCCCAAAAGTCTATACAAATTACTATTTATCTGATTAAAGCATAACAAAAAAGCAAGTGATTGTAAATGCTTTCACTTGCTTGTATAAATTGTTATTTATTTTTCAATTTTTTTAATTAAATCATCATCTATAATGGAATGAGTTTCGGGATTATGTTTTAAATTATTTATTTCATTTCTTATTTTTGATATCAATTTTTGTGCTGTTTCTGGTTCTTGCAAATTATATTTAATATATTGTTTTATTCCTATCAAATCTTGTTTAGATTCTTTTGAATATTCTATATTATATTTAACCACAAACAACCCTTCCTTCTATATTTTATCTAATTCTTCATATACTTCTTTTTCAGAATATTTTTCTCCATTTTCCAAAGAATTAATACCTTTCTCTAATTCCTTATATAACATATATTTATCTGTTAAAAGTTCATATAATTCAATACTCATTACTGCTAAATCTCCTGCACCATTTTTAGTAATATATACTGGGCTTTTTGTTTGATGACAAATTGTAGAAATTTCATTATAATTGTTTCTTAAATCTGAACTTGGTCTAATAATTGGCATAATAAACACCTCCATTAATATTATATACATATTTTATCAAAATATTGATATACTGTCAATGTTTTTTCATTAATTATTTCACCAGGAAATTACTATTCTTCTTGCCAAAAATAATCTTTTTAAAACTTTCTATCATTTCAACTACATATTGTTCTTCATCACCTGTTGCACTTGCTTTTTTAATTTCTCTATGCTATCTTTTTTGCTATTTTCTTCCTCTCCATATTGAATTGGCTGTAGTATTTTTAATGTAACATCTTTTTTCCTCTTAAATAACTTTCTTATTCCTTTTGGCTCTCGAAAAGTAACAACCATTGGAATAACAGGAACATTATTTCTAATGGCAAAACGAAAAGCACCATTTTTGAAATTTCTTATTTTTTCGCAATAAGGCCATAATGCTTGTTCTGGGTAAAAATGAATCATTTTCCCATTTTGCAATGATTTATCTAATGCTGTTATGAAATGTTCTCTATTTTCTATTTTATTAGGAATTGGCACTGCTCTTAATAATTTTATGAGTTTTCTTATAAAAGGAATTTTAAAACTTCCTTCCCTTGTTGTAAAATATACTTTATGTAGTCCAAATGCTAAGCCTACCATACTGCAATCTAAAATTAAAACATGATTGGATACGCTAATGGCTCCTGTTTGTAAATTTTTAATATTCTCTTTTCCTTCTATTTTTAAATCGTATACGATTTTATTTAGAATTGTTAAAACAGGAAAAGCCACTCCGTAATACAATAAGTTAGAAAAAAATGAAAATACTTTTCTCTCTTTAATATACTCATAATTTTTATCTATGTTGCTTTCTAATGGTTCGTATAGATGAATAATATCTTCATTTTCTTCTACTACTAACTGTTCTTGCATTATCTATCAACCTCTATCTAATTCTTTACTTGGAATAATAAAATAGTCTGGATTAGTTTCTTCCCAAAAAGGAATGCTTACATAGTCGGTAGCAACTTGCATAAAATGAATAGGATATTCCTTTTTTATTGCAGTTAAGGCTTGTGCTGCAAATAAATGTGTTGTGATAACAAATTGATATTGATTACTTTGTATATAGCTATATAATTTTTCTTTACTTAAACTATTAAGAAAATATACTGGCGATTTTAGATTGGTTTTTTCATAGATTTTTCCTAAATTATATACATTTTTAAATATTTTTCCGTTTTTATTTGTAGATTTTATATATAAATTATTGATTTCATCTTTTAGTTTTACATCAATAATTTCTAAGTATTCTTTAAAATCTGCTTGTATGTTTTTAGTAAGAAGTTCTTCTTGTATTGCTTTTGCTGCTGTATTATGACCTCCACCTGTTCCGCATGATAGAATTAAAACTTTTTTATTATTTTCTAACATATCTCTTTTTCCCTCTTATTTTCTATTTATTACTACGTTTTTTGCTACAATAATATTCTTCTATATTTTTTATGAACTCATTATATAATAAATGCATGAAATTATCAAATACTTACAAAAGAAAAAGATGAACAATTTTGTTCACCTTTTTCTTAAAACATGCTTCTTGTTTTTTGTGTTGTTTACTTAAGTTATTTTTGATAATGCTCATCTTTTTTCTTTTTCATCATTCTGCACTTTTTAGCACTCTCCAGGTCTATTACATTTTCATTTGCACTTTGGGCTTTTAGCTGCTTTTCTTTTGCTTGCTTTAAAGCCAAAAATTCTGATATAGTAATAACTGCCAATATTATAATACAAATAATGGATAATGCTATTAATCGACCTAATATGCTAGCAATAATTGTTTTAGGAATGAACAAAACAAACAGAATTGAAGAAAGTAAAATCTGTACTTTAAAACTTCTTACCGCATTGAATTTATGTTTATTGTGGTAAAAAGTAATATAGAATATGTAACTCACTGCTAAAACGATGATTACTAAATTTAAAGCAATGTCAATGACTCCTACCATAATGATACCTCCTAAAGATGTGATTCAAGTAAGCACGTTTTTTTTGAATTTCACTATTTTAGTGAAATTGTAAACAACATAGTACATTGGCTATATTTTACAATAATTTTACATAAAAGTCAATCTTGCTGGCTTATTTTTTATTATACTCCCATTATATTATATCCACTATCTGCATAAATAATTTGCCCTGTAATAGCCTCTGACATATCACTTAACAAAAATGTTGCAACATTTCCTACCTGCGTAGTCGTTACATTTCTATGTAAAGGTGACTTTTCTTCAACAACTGTTAAAATAGAAGAAAAATCTTTAATTCCTTTTGCTGATAATGTTTTTATAGGTCCTGCTGAAATAGCATTTACTCTAATATTTTGTTTTCCTAAATTTTGGGCTAAATATCTAACACTTGCTTCTAATGCTGCTTTTGCTACTCCCATAACATTATAACCTTCTAGCACTTTGCTTGAGCCATAATAAGTTAGAGTAACTAAGTTAGCATTTTCATTTAACATATCTAATTCTTGTGCTATTCTTGCACAAAGTACAAATGAATATGCACTTACATCTATTGCATGAGCATATCCTTCTTTACTTGTGAAGATAAAATCATTGTGTAAATCTTCTGTATTAGCATGTGCAATGGCATGAACTAATCCATCTATTTTTCCGTTTTCTTGTTTTATTTGTGAAAAAACTTTTTTAACTAATTCATCTTCTGAAGCTCCATCTAATACATAAGCTTTGCTTCCTTTAAACTCGCTTATAAGTTCTTCAATTTTATCTTTATTTTCTTCTCCCATATAAGTAAAAATTAGTTTTGCTCCATTTTCATAAGCAGATTTTGCAATTCCATAAGCAATACTCCATTTATTTCTTATTCCCATAATTAATATTTTCTTATCTTTTAATAACATTTTTTCTACTTGTATAATTAAAATATACAGGACATTTTAATTATACTCTCCTTTCATTAAAATTTTTTCGTTCTTATAGTTTAATAAATTCACCCATATTTCTAAATTTGTCATATCTTTGCTTTACAATTTCTTCTAGTGTTAAGTGACTCATTTCTATTATAACATTTTTTATTTCTTTTTTTAAACTTTTAATTATTTTATTAAAACTTTCTTCTATGTCTCCATTTGGCTCTTTTATAATTTTATCTATTACTTTTAATTCATATAAATCTTTTGCTGTTAGTTTCATTTTTTCTGCTGCCTCTTTGTATCGATTTGCATCTTTCCACAAAATACTACTATAACCTTCTGGCGAAAGAATAGAATAAATAGCATTTTCTAGCATAAAAACTTTATTTGCTACTCCTATTGCTAAAGCTCCTCCGCTTGAACCTTCTCCTATTACAATTGTTATAATGGGAACTTTCAATTTTGCCATTTCAAACATAGATTTTGCAATAGCCTCCCCTTGCCCTCTTTCTTCTGCACCAATTCCCGGGTATGCTCCTTTTGTATCAATAAAGGTAATGACTGGTCTATGAAATTTTTCTGCTTGTTTCATAAATCGAATTGCTTTTCTATAACTTTCTGGATTTGGCATTCCAAAATTTCTTTCTATATTTTCTTTTGTCGTTCTTCCTTTTTGCTCTGCAATAATGGTAAAGTTTTGTTCTCCTATTCTGCCTAGTCCACAGACAATTGCTTTATCATCTTTGAAATTTCTGTCTCCGTGTAGTTCTATAAAATCATCAAATAATTTTTCTATGTAATCAAGAGAGGTTTTTCTTTTTGGATTTCTTGCAATTTCTACTCTTTCCCAAGCAGTTACTTTCTTATTCATAGCTTATACCTCCAAAAACATATTTTTTATATTTTAAATAAATTTGTTTTATGAAATTTGATTAACCTATCAATTGTTTCTTTTAAATCTTTTCTTTCTACGATTTTGTCTATAAATCCATGCTCTAATAGGAACTCGGCAGTTTGAAATCCTTCTGGCAATGACTCTCCTATTGTTTGTTCTATCACTCTTTGCCCTGCAAAGCCTATCATAGCTTTTGGTTCTGCTAGAATAATATCTCCTAAACTTGCAAAGGAAGCCGTAACTCCTCCATAAGTTGGATCTGTTAATACAGAAATATATAGTAAACCTGCTTCATGCAATTTCGTAAGTGCTGCTGTTGTCTTTGCCATTTGCATTAAAGATAATATTCCTTCTTGCATTCTTGCTCCACCTGAAACAGAAAATATAATAAGTGGTAACTTTTGCTTAATTGCTTGTTCGATTGCATAAGTAATTTTTTCTCCTACTACAACACCCATACTTCCCATTAGAAAGGCACTATCCATAATACAAATAACTACTTTTTCTCCATTTATATTTCCAGTTCCACAACTTACCGCTTCCTGTAATCCTGTTTTTTCTCTTAAATTTTTTAGTTTTTTTGGGTAATCTTCTAATTGCAATGGATTTGATGTTTCAATATTAATGTCAAATCTTTTGTAAGTGCCTTCATCAATCATAAGTTCTAATCTTCTTCCTATGTGCATTCTAAAATAATTTCCACAATTTGGGCAAATGCTTAAATTTTTTCTAACTGTTTCTTTATATAAAATTTCTTTACAATAATCACATTTAACCCATTTTCCAATTGGTATATCTACCTTTGTTTTTTTATTTGTAACATTTTTTACTTCCTGCTTTTTTATTTTATCCACAATCATTTTACTATCATTCCCTTATTATTACTTAATTTTCTATCTTCGTAATTGTTCTATTTAATATTTTATCTTCAATAAATGAAGTATTAAAATTTCCTCTAATAAAATCTGGATTTCTTATAATATCTAGCAAGAAATCTATATTTGTTTCAATGCCATCTATTACTAACTCTTGCAAAGCTCTTTTCATTTTTGCAATTGCTTCATTTCTTGTTACTCCATAAGTTATAATTTTTGCAAGCATGGAATCATAATTTGGTGGAATGGTATATCCATTATAAATTGCAGTATCAACTCTTATGCCATTTCCTCCTGGAAGGTTAATTTCCTTTATCTTTCCCGGGCAAGGCATAAAATTTTTTATTGGATTTTCTGCATTGATTCTGCACTCTATAGAATGTCCTTTGAATTCTATTTCTTTTTGTTTGAACTTTAGTTCTTCTCCTGCTGCAATTCTTATTTGTTCTTTTATAAGGTCGATTCCTGTTCTCATTTCTGTAATTGGGTGTTCTACTTGAATTCTTGTATTCATTTCCATAAAGTAAAAATTTTTATCTTCATCTACTAAAAATTCTACTGTTCCACAACTTGTATAGTTTACCGCTTTTGCTACTTTTATTGCGGCATTTCCCATTTTGTTTCTTAATTTTTCATTGATTATTGTTGATGGTGTTTCTTCTATTACTTTTTGATTTTTTCTTTGAATCGAGCAATCTCTTTCGCCTAAATGAACAATATTTCCGTGTTCATCTGCTAATATTTGAATTTCTACATGTCTAGGTTCTTTTATGAATTTTTCTATATAAATTTCATCATCATTAAAAGCATTTTTGGCTTCTTGCTTTACTAGATTATAATTCGTTTCTAGTTCACTACTATTATTGGCAATTCTAATTCCTTTTCCTCCACCACCTGCTGCTGCCTTTAACATAACCGGATAGCCTATTTGTTCTGCAATTTTTATGGCATCATGTAAACCTTTTATACTTCCTTCTGAACCAGGAATAACTGGAACTCCAGCTTGTTTCATTATTTCTTTACTATTTGATTTATTTCCTAATAGATTGATTGCTTTTGAACTCGGTCCTATAAATTTAATGTTAGATTCTTCACATATTTTTGCAAATTCTGCATTTTCTGATAAGAATCCAAAACCTGGGTGAATGCTATCACTTCCCGTTATATAAGCGGCTTCAATAATATTCTTTATGTTTAAATAACTTTTACTTGCTACTGCTGGTCCAATGCAAATTGCTTCATCTGCTAAACGAGTATGTAGTGCATCTTTATCTATATCAGAATAAACTGCAACTGTTTTTATATTCATTTCTTTACAAGCTCGAATAATACGAACTGCAATTTCACCACGATTTGCAATCAATATCTTGTTCATTGTAATTTCATTTCCTTTCTGAAATATTTTAATACTATCTTAAGAAACAATATTTCAAACTATTGCAAAAGTTAATTCTCCTTTTGCTGCTATTACTCCATCTACTGTTGCTAACGCTTCGCCAACTCCAATTGGACCTTTTCTCTTTATGATTTTTACTTCTAGTTTTAATCTATCTCCTGGTATTACCATCTTCTTAAATTTCATTTTATCGATTCCACCAAACAAGGCATTTTTTCCTTTGTTTTCTGGCATTGATAAAATGGCTACTGCTCCTGCTTGTGCAAGTGCCTCTGTAATTAAAACTCCTGGCATAATAGGATTTCCTGGAAAATGTCCTTTAAAATACCATTCCTTTTCATCTACATTTTTATAAGCTATGGCACTTTGCCCTGGTATATATTCTTCTACTTCATCAATCATTAAAAAAGGCTCTCTTTGTGGAATAATTTTTTTTATTTCTTCTTTATTTAACATGTTTCTTTTCCTTTCCTATTTAATTCTAAATAAAGGAGTTCCATATTCTACGGTATCTCCGTCTTTTACGAAAATTTCAACGACTTCACCTGAAAATTCTGATTCAATTTCATTCATCAATTTCATTGCTTCTATAATGCAAAGAATATCTCCTTTTTTAACTGTTTTTCCAATTTCAACATACGTTTCAGCAGTTGGGGAAGATTTTGCGTAAAATGTTCCAACCATTGGAGATTTTACAATATTTCCTATTTGCTCTTTTTCTTGTTCTTCAACTATTTTTGATTCTTCCTGTTCTTTATTTTGTATTTGCTTTATTTTTTGTTCTAGTTGTTCTTTTTGTATATTCTGTATTTGTTTCATCTCTTTTTTCATACTAATTTTTGTACCATCTGGAAAATCTATATCAATTGCTGTTAATTTGGAATCTCCCATATCATCCATCAATTGTTTTATTTTTTCATACTCCATTTTTACTAACTCCTTTTCAATATAATACATGCATTATGTCCGCCAAAACCTAAAGAATTTGACATTACTATGTTAATATTAGCTTTTCTTAATTCATTTGGCACAATATCTAAATCACATTCTTCATCTTTCTCTTTATAATTTATAGTAGGAGGAACTAATTGTTTTTCAATAGCTTTTACACTAAATATAGCTTCAATTGCTCCTGCTGCTCCTAATAAATGTCCTGTATTTCCTTTCGTTGAACTTACCATCACTTTTTTACTTGCCGTGCCAAATGCTTTTTTTATGGCTAAAGTTTCTGTTACATCATTTAAATGTGTTGAAGTTCCATGTGCATTGATATAATCAATATCTTCTGGCTTAATTCTTGCATCCTCCATAGCTCTTGTCATTGCCCTTGCACCTGATGCACCTTCTGGATCTGGAGAAGTGATATGATAAGCATCTGTAGTAGAACCAAAGCCTATCATTTCTGCATATATTTTAGCACCTCTTTTTTTTGCGTGTTCTAATTCTTCAAGTATAACCATTCCTGCTCCTTCACCCATAACAAATCCGCTTCTTTCTTTATCAAATGGTATGCTTGCTCTTGTTTTATCTTCTCCTACAAACAATGCCTTCATATTTTCAAAGCCTGTAATTCCTATTGGGCATATTGTTGCTTCTGTTCCCCCTGCTATAATCACATCTTCATATCCTTGTTTTATTGTTTTATAAGCTTCTCCTATGGCATGAGTAGAAGATGCACAGGCTGTTACAATTGACATAGACTCTCCTTTGAAACCGAATTCTATTGCAATATTTCCAGCTGCCATATTTGTTATTCCCATTGGAATAAACATAGGAGATACCATCTTATTTCCTTTCAAACAGTTTACTTCACATTGTTCTTGAATGGTTGTTAATCCTCCAATTCCAGAACTTACGAAAACACCAACTCTATCAAAATTAGTATTTTCTTTTGTAATGCCACTATCTTTCACCGCTTCTCTTGCAGAAATAATGCCAAACTGACAGAATTTATCTAATCTTCTTGCTTGTTTTGGTTCAAAATAGTCTAGTGGATTATAATTTTTCACTTCTGCTGCTAACTTTGCTTTTAAGTTTGTTGTATCAAATGAAGAAATTTTATCGATACCACAAACTTTATTTTCTATTCCTTGCCATGTTTGCTCTACATTTTTTCCTATTGGAGTAATTGCTCCTAAACCTGTAATAACAACTCTTTTTTCCATATTAGATAATCATTCCTTTCCTTTTACATTACCATTCCGCCATCTACATGAATGACTTGACCAGTAATATACGAACTTTCCTCCGATGCTAAAAATTTTACTAAATTTGCAACATCTTCTACTGTTCCCATTCTTTTTAATGGAATTGATTTTGCTATTTCTTCTTTTACATCTTCTTTTAATACTTGTGTCATATCTGTTTCTATAAAGCCCGGTGCTATGGCATTTACTAAAATATTTCTTGATGCTACTTCTTTTGCTAAACTTTTTGTAAAGCCAATAATTCCTGCTTTGGAAGCTGCATAATTGGTTTGCCCTGCATTGCCTACAAGTCCTACTACAGAGGATAAATTGATAATTCGCCCAGAGCGTGCTTTCATCATATATGAAATTGCATTTTTCGTCATATTAAAGGTTCCTACTAGATTGACATCTATCACTTGCTCAAAATCTTCTTTCTTCATTCTCATTAGTAACATATCTTTCGTAATTCCTGCATTATTGACTAATACATCAATCTTTCCAAATTTATCTATTGTTTCTTTTATCATTCTTTCACAATCTTCAAAATTTGTTATATCGCCTTGCACTGCTAAACATTTCACTTGTTGTGCTTCTATTTCTTTTTTTGTATTGATTAAATCTTCATTTTCATTTCTGTAATTAATTACTACATCATAACCATTTTTAGCAAGTGTAATGGCAATTTGTTTTCCTATTCCACGAGTACTTCCTGTTATAAAAGCAACTTTATTCATATTTACTATTTTCCTTTCCTACTTATAAATTTACCTTTTAACTTTTTTAGCATAAGTCATATACATTTTTAAACTTTCTACATCATTGATATTGAATATTTTGATTTCATTTTCACTTTGCATTCTTTTTACAAAACCAGATAACGTTTTTCCCGGTCCTATTTCTATAAAGGTATCTACTCCTTCATCTAACATAGTTTGTAGTGTTTTTGAGAATTTGACTGGGCTTATAATATGATTTGCTAAAATATCTTTAACATTATCTGAACTTTTGTAACATTCTCCATCTAAATTTTTTACTATTTTTGTAGTAAATGGATGTATTGTTATGTTTTCTAGTTCTTTTCTTAGTGCTTTTGCACTTTCTGTTAATTTGCTAGTATGAAATGGTCCAGCTGTATTTAAAATTTTCACTTTTTTTGCTCCCATTTCTTTTGCAATATCTGCTACTTCTAATACTGCCTCTTTTTCACCTGAAATAGCAACCTGTCCTTTGCAATTGTAGTTTGCCGCAGCAACAAATCCGTTTTTTGCTTTTGCTACATGCTTCTTCTACCTGTTTATCTGTTAAGCCAATAATAGCTGCCATTTGCCACTTTCCTTTTGGTAAAAGAGTTTGCATATATTCTCCTCTTTTTTGAACAATTTTTACTCCCTCTTCAAAGGAAATTACATTACTACTAATTAGCGCTGAATATTCCCCTAAGCTTAAACCTGCTGAAATATCTGCTGTTACATTATTTTGTTTTAAAATAGTTACAATTGCTAAACTCATTGTTAATATGACAAGCTGTGTATATTTCGTTTCATTTAAAAGTTCTTCTGGTCCTTCAAAAGATATTTTTGCAATATCTATCCCTGTTATTTCTTTTACTTTGTCATAAACTTGTCTTGCTTCTTTGTATTCTTCATATATGTCTTTACCCATTCCTATAGTTTGAGAACCTTGCCCAGAAAATAAAAATCCTATTTTCATTTCTTATTTCATTCCTTTCCGTTTTTATATTCTTTTTAATAATTCTTTTTCTAATCTATTGCAAAACTCTGTTATAAACTTTTCTCTATCTACATTTATATGGAATTCTTTTTTTATTGAAGTAGCAAGATTTTTTATGTCCTGTGTAAATTTTTCTTTATTTGTATTGATACCTATTCCTATTACTAGATATTTCACTACTTCTCCTGCTAATAATGTTTCTGTTAGGATTCCTCCTAATTTTTTTCCATTCACTACAATATCATTGGGCTGTTTTATTTCTAACTTTATTCCATAAATAGTAGCAAAAATATCTACGATTATTTTTGCCATTTCTATTGTAATTCCATTTAATACTCTTACATTGCTGTTCATTTCTACAAATAAAGAAAATGCAATATTACCACTTTCATCTGTATGCCACGTTCTACCATGCGTTCCTTTGCCATGAGTTTGAATATCTGCCATAATTAGAGTTCCATTTGTAATGGTTTTATCTTTTATTTTTCTCCATATTTCTTTTTGTGTGGAATCTATTTCTTTATAATAAATTATGTTTTTACCAAGAAAGTTAGTTTTTAAGTTTTGTAATTGTTTGTTCACTTTTTTTATCCTTCAATTTTTTATTATATATTTATATCATAGATTTTTATCATAAGTATTAGTCTGGTTGGTCAGTTTAAATAATTGGTAGATGTGCATAAAAAAGCAAGTGATTGTAAATATTATCACTTGCTTTTAGTATTTTTTTATTATGGTACATAAAATTCTAAGGATTCTTTAAGTTTAGTAGATACTACAATGTCATTTTCATCAAAATAAACAAATAAAGCATAATAATGCGATTTTACCCATAAATCATGATTTAAAAATAAAATTTCTTTCATTAAAGTTCCTGCATTATATAAATAGATATTTTCCGATTTTTTTATACTACCTGGCTTTCCTAATTCATTTTCAACTTCTTCTTTTGTTAAACCTATAATACTTTTGCTATTTTTTACTTGTTCCATTTTAGAATAATATTCGCTTGGTTTATAAATAAATTTTATCGTTGTTATAAATAATAAAAAAGTAACGAGCAAAATAATTATAATTATTAAAATTTTAGAAAATTTATCTATTGATTTCCTAGTTATTACAAATATTATACTTGATAAAACTAAAATAAATGGTCCTACATATATAATAAATATAATTAATACTACTAGATGTAAAAGTAAAAATTCAAACATTATTATTACTCCTTCTACTTCAATTATCTCTGCACCAACACCCACAATTACTATTTTTTTGCTAAATAATAACTCTTTCTTTCATTACTTGTTGCACTTGTTCTTTTAATTTTTCGATGCTATCTTTTTTATTACCTTCTTCCTCTACATATTGGATTGGCTCTAGTATTTTTAATGTAACATCTTTTTTCCTTTTAAATAGCTTTCTTATTCCTTTTGGTTCTCGAAAAGTAACAACCATTGGAATTACAGGAACATTGTTTCTAATGGCAAAGCGAAAGGCGCCATTTTTGAAATTTCTTATTTTTTTATAATAAGGCCATAATGCTTGTTCTGGATAAAAATGAATAATTTTTCCATTTTGCAAGGCTTTATCTAATGCTGTTATGAAATGTTCTCTATTTTCTATTTTGTTTGGAATTGGTATGGCTCTTAATAATTTTATGAGTTTTCTTATAAAAGGAATTTTAAAACTTCCTTCCCTTGTTGTAAAATATACTTTATGTAGTCCAAATGCTAAGCCTACCATACTGCAATCCAAAATTAAAACATGATTGGATACACTAATGGCTCCTGTTTGTAAATTTTTAATATTCTCTTTTCCTTCTATTTTTAAATCATATACAATTTTATTTAAAATTGTTAAAACAGGAAAAGCCACTCCGTAATACAAAAAATTAGAAAAAAATGAAAATATTTTTTCTTCTTTAATATACTCATAATTTTTATCTATGTTGCTTTCTAATGGCTCGTATAGATGGATGATATCTTCATTTTCACTTTCTTCTACTGCTATTTGTTCTTCCATTATCTATCAACCTCTATCTAATTCTTTTATTACAATTTCTGCTATTTTTTCACAAGTATCTTCTGTGATGTATTTTTTCTGATTTTCTATGATTTCTTTTTGTAATTCTTCATTTCCTAATAGTGTTTTTGTGTTTTCTATTACTTGATTTATATTATCACACTTTAATGACATTTTTCTATCAGCAAAAAAATTGGCATTATCATTCTCACAACCTGGTATTGGCATAATATGAATTAAAGGCTTTCTCATAGTTGCTACTTCTGTTGTTGTTAACCCACCCGGTTTGCTAAGTATAATATCTGAACTTGCCATATATTTGCCTAATTCATTTGTATAAGGAAGTGCTATAAGTCTTTCATTACCTTCATATTCCTTATTTAGAGTTTCTAGTAATTTTTCATTATTTCCACACGCAATAATTAAAGACACATCTTCTATATTTTCTAACAATTTTTTTGCTATTTCTTTTACATTGCCAAAGCCCATACTTCCATTTAGAATTAAAATGTATTTTTTCGTAACATTTAATTTTAATTCTTTCTTCATTTCTTCTTTATTATATGAACTTCTAAATTGCTTTTTTACTGGTATGCCCAATGGTAATAGTGTTTCTTTTTTCATTCCTTTTTCTACAAAATTTTCTTCTAATTCTTTACTTGGAATAATAAAATAGTCTGGATTGGTTTCTTCCCAAAAAGGAATGCTGACATAGTCGGTAGCAACTTGCATAAAATGAATAGGATATTCCTTTTTTATTGCAGTTAAGGCTTGTGCTGCAAATAAATGTGTTGTGATAACAAATTGATATTGATTACTTTGTATATAGCTATATAATTTTTCTTTACTTAAACTATTAAGAAAATATACTGGCGATTTTAGATTGGTTTTTTCATAGATTTTTCCTAAATTATATACATTTTTAAATATTTTTCCGTTTTTATTTGTAGATTTTATATATAAATTATTGATTTCATCTTTTAGTTTTACATCAATAATTTCTAAGTATTCTTTAAAATCTGCTTGTATGTTTTTAGTAAGAAGTTCTTCTTGTATTGCTTTTGCTGCTGTATTATGACCTCCACCTGTTCCGCATGATAGAATTAAAACTTTTTTATTATTTTCTAACATATCTCTTTTTCCCTCTTATTTTCTATTTATTACTACGTTTTTTGCTACAATAATATTCTTCTATATTTTTTATGAACTCATTATATAATAAATATATGAAATTATCAAATACTTACAAAAGAAAAAGATGAACAATTTTGTTCACCTTTTTCTTAAAACATGCTTCTTGCTTTTTGTGTTGTTTACTTACGTTATTTTTTCTACGGCTCATCTTTTTCTGTTTCATCATCCTGCACTTCTTCGCAATCTCCAGGTCTATTACATTTTCAGCTGTACTTTTGGCATTTAGTTCATTTTTTTTGCTTGCTTTAAAGCTAAAAAATTTAATATAGTATAACCTGCCACTATTATAGTGCCAAAAATGCTGAGTATTATTAATTGAGATTGACCTAATATGCTAGTAACAATTGTTTCAGAAATGAACAAAATAAACATAATTGAAAAAATTAAAATCCGTACCTTAATCCTTCTTACCTCATTCACATTATATTCATTGAAGTAATAAGTAGTACATAATAAGTGCAACACTGCTAAAGCAAAAATTACTAAATTTAAATAAATGTAAATTTCTTCTAACATAATGATACCTCCTTAAGATGTAATCCAAGTAAGCACGTTTTTTTGAATTTCACTATTTTAGTGAAATTGTAAACAACATAGTATTGGCTATATTTTACAATAATTTTACATAAAAGTCAATCTTATTGGTTATATATTGCAACCTTCACAATGATGCTCTTTTAAATTGCACTTAGCTTTAATTTCTTCCTCTGTCATTTTTCCTTCTTTTCTATAATAATCTGCAATAGCCTCGTGGATTGCTTCTTCTGCTAAAACAGAGCAATGTAGCTTCACTGGTGGAAGTCCGCCTAATGAGTTTACTACATCTGTATTTTTTAATTTTAACGCTTCTTCTATTGTCTTTCCTTTAATCATTTCTGTTGAAATACTACTTGTTGCAATGGCTGCGCCACATCCAAAAGTTTTAAATTTTACATCTACTATAATATTATTTTCGACTTTAATAAACATTTTCATAATATCTCCACAAACTGGATTTCCAACTTCTCCAATTCCTGAAGCATCTTCTATTTTTCCAACATTTCTTGGATTTGTATAATGTTCTATAACTTTATCTGAATAATCCATTATTGATTTCCCTCCTCTACAAATTTTTCCCACAATGGCGACATTTCTCTTAACCTGCCTACTATTTCTACTAAATTTTCTACAACATAGTCAATTTCTTCTTTTGTATTATATTTTCCTATTGAAATTCTTAAAGAACCATGTGCAATTTCATGTGGTAAGCCTATTGCAAGTAATACATGAGACGGATCAAGTGAACCGGAAGTGCATGCACTACCGCTTGATGCGCATATTCCTTTTAAATCTAAATTTAATAATAAACTTTCTCCCTCAATAAATCTAAATGAAATATTGCTATTACCAGGTAATCTTTTTTCCATATCTCCGTTTATTTTAATATATGGAATCTTCTCTTTTATTTGATTTACATAGTAATCTCTTAATTCTTTAATTTTTTTGTTGTGTTCTTCTAAATTGCTATATGCTAACTCCATTGCTTTTGCAAGTCCAACTATTCCTGCTACATTTTCTGTTCCTGCTCTTTTATTTCTTTCTTGATGACCTCCATTTATAAACTTATTAAATTGTAATCCTTTTTTTACATATAATGCGCCCACTCCTTTTGGTCCATAAAATTTATGTGCTGATAATGAAAGACTATCAATATTTAATTTTTTTACATCGATCTCTACACTTCCAACTGCCTGCACACTATCTGTATGAAAAATAACATTATTTTCTTTTGCTATTCTTCCGATTTCTTCTACTGGTTGCAAAGTTCCAATCTCATTATTGGCAAACATAATAGTAATTAATGTAGTTGTAGGCTTTATAGCTTTTTTTAATTCTTCTAAATCAACTATTCCATTTTCTTTTACTCCTATATATGTTACTTCAAATCCTTCTTTTTCTAGTTGTTTACACGTCTCTAATACAGCTGGATGTTCAATCTTAGAAGTAATTATATGTTTTCCTTTTTTTATATAACTATACGCAATTCCTCTAATCGCAGTATTATCACTCTCACTTCCACCAGAAGTAAAATAAATTTCACTTGCCTCACAATTTAAAACTTGTGCTACCTTCTCCCTAGCTTCCTCAACTGCCCTCTTACTCTCTCTTCCAATTTTATAAATAGATGATGGATTTCCATACCTTTCTAGTAAATATGGCATCATTGCTTCTACAACTTGTTCATCTGTTTTAGTTGTAGCGTTATTATCTAAATATATAGTACGCATCTTTAACTTTCTTCCTTTCCTACTATTATAGTAGGAATTATACCATTTATTTCCTAGTAAGTCAATAGGAATTAAGCGAAAAATTTAGTGTAAATAAAAATAGTTACAATTTACATTTGAAAAAATATATAAAATAAATATAAAAATAATTTTATTGAAAATGCTTGAAAGTTTATAAATTTTATGTTAAAGTAACAATAATAAATTGATTGATATTTGTATCAATTAATATGAAAGTTAATAGATTGTATTGGCAATATAGAGCTATGAAAGATGAAACTACTAATATCAAAAGGAGCATTAATGGAAGAAAAATGGATGAAAGAAGCTTTAAAAGAAGCAAAAAAAGCATATAAAAAGTTTGAGATACCAGTAGGAGCAGTAATAGTAAAAGAAAATAAAATAATAGCTAGAGCACATAATTTAAAAGAAACTAAAAAAACTGCTTTAGCTCATGCAGAAATATTAGCTATACAAAAGGCAAACAAAAAGTTAGAAAATTGGAGACTTTTAGATTGTGATATATATATAACATTAGAACCGTGTCAAATGTGCTTAGGAGCGATTGCTTCCTCAAGAATAAAAAATATGTATATTGGAACATTAGATCCAAAAAGTAATGAAAAAAAAGAAGAAAAAATATTAAGATACAAAGAACAATATGGAATTAATGCAAAAATAGGACTAATGCAAGAAGAATGTGAATATATTTTAAAAGATTTTTTTAAAAATTTAAGAAAAAACGGAGGATAAAATGCAAATATATGGAGAAAAAAAATTCAACAAAGCTTTATACATAAGTATATTATTAATAATAATTGCGTTAATAGTAGTTTTCTTTATTATATATAAATATACTGTTGAAGGAGAAGCAATACCACCATTTAAAATATCAAATATGATAGTTGTAAGTAGTGCAAAAACGCAAAACGTAGAAATTGTAGAAAACGGATATAGTACAAAAGTGGTACAAAATAATGATATAAAAATAGCAGTAGAAAAAAATCCAGATTATAAAAAAGAAGCGATAATAAGAAAAATAACTATCAATAATATTCAAATAGATAAGAAAAAAACAATTGGAGATATAGAAATATATAGACCATCGCAAGGAGATAGTCTATATGAATATCAAGAACAATATAAAATAAAAGATAAAATAGAATATGAAGGTGCACAAGAAACATATTCAAAAGGTGAAAAATTACAAATAGCTAATCAAGGTGGAATAATAGATTTTTCAATAATTTTAAACAATATTGGAAATATAAATTATACCGAGAATGAACAAATAAAAATAGATGGAACACTACTTAACAACCTAGGTATTACAAATGAGCAAACACAGTTTAGTGTAAAATTTGATTTAATAGTTGAATTAGAAAATAATGTAAAATTAAAAACTAAAATAACCTTAGACTTGCCAACAGGAAACATAT
This sequence comes from uncultured Clostridia bacterium, assembly GCA_947627755.1. Taxonomy (GTDB): domain Bacteria; phylum Bacillota; class Clostridia; order TANB77; family CAG-508; genus UMGS1663. The sequence continues at coordinate 87,337 of CANQXD010000001.1, forward strand.
TAGAAAATGG
>CANQXD010000002.1 GCA_947627755.1 uncultured Clostridia bacterium
TAATATTTAAAATATATGGATTATCTTTTAATTTATTTATATCTTCTTTACTAAATATTAACTTACTCATAATTCTCCTTTCTTCAAAATTATACAACAAAAAATGGCCCTATAAAATAGCCATTGTATAAAAAACACTCTTTTTATACTGTCTATTTTATAGGTACCATTTTATTTTGATTCATTCCTTTTTTATTTTACTCTACTGTTACTGGTTTTTCTGGATTTGCTTCTGTTGTTTCTCCTACTTCTGTTTCATTTTCTGTTTGTTCATTTTCTGTACTGATATGAGTATTTCTATATTTATTTAGTCCAGTTCCAGCAGGGATTAATTTACCAATAATAACATTTTCTTTTAGTCCAATTAATTCGTCTACTTTACCTTTAATTGCTGCTTCTGTTAATACTCTTGTTGTTTCTTGGAAAGATGCTGCAGATAAGAAACTATCTGTTGCAAGTGAAGCTTTTGTAATTCCAAGTAAGATACGTTTTCCTGTAGCTGGTCGTTTGCCTTCTGCAATTGCTTGATTGTTGATATCTTCAAATTCGTACATATCTACTAAAGAACCTGCAAACATATTGGTATCTCCATTGTCTTCTACTCTTACTTTCTTAAGCATTTGTCTACCAATAACTTCAATGTGTTTATCGTTGATATCAACACCTTGGTTACGATATACTTTTTGTACTTCTTGTACTAAGTAATTATAAACTCCATCTGGACCTTTGATAGCAAGTAATTCGTTAGGGTTGATAGAACCTTCTGTTAGTGGCTGACCTGCTTTTACTTCGTCTCCTTCTTTGACTCTTAGTTTTGAGCCAAATGGAATAACGTAAGATTTACTATTGTCTTTTGAAGTAACAACAACGGTCTTTCTCTTTTTGTCTTCTTCAATTTTAACTTTACCATCAATTTCTGTAATAATTGCAAGTCCCTTTGGTTTTCTTGCTTCGAATAATTCTTCAACTCTAGGAAGACCTTGTGTAATATCGGCAACACCAGCAACACCACCAGAGTGGATAGTTCTCATTGTAAGCTGTGTACCAGGCTCACCAATAGATTGTGCTGCTATAATACCAACTGTTTCACCAATATTTACTTCTTCACGACTAGCTAGACCCATACCATAGCATTTTGAACATACGCCGTTTTTAGTTCTACAACCAAATACTGAACGTACTGCTACTTCTTCAATGCCTGCTTCTACAATTTTATCAGCTATTTTATCGTTAATCATCGTATTGGTGTCTACAATTACTTCTTTTGTTTCTGGATTTATAATATCTTCTAATGGATAACGTCCAATTAGTCTTTCTTGTAAAGTTTCAATTACTTGATTTCCATCTTTAATAGCAGATAGTGTAATTCCATCGTGTGTTCCACAATCATGCTCTCTTACGATTATATCTTGTGAAACGTCAACTAATCTTCTAGTTAAGTAACCAGAGTCTGCTGTTCTTAATGCTGTATCAGATAGACCTTTACGAGCACCATGTGCAGAAATGAAATATTCTAGTGCATCTAGTCCTTCACGGAAAGATGATTTAATAGGAATTTCAACTGTTTTACCAGTTGTACTTGCCATAAGTCCACGCATACCTGCAATTTGTTTTAATTGGTCTAAGTTACCACGAGCACCTGAATCTGACATCATGAATACTGGGTTTAATTGAGTAAAGTTTTCTTTCATAGCATCTTTTACTTCGTCTGTTGCACCTTCCCAAATTTTGATAACAGATTGATATCTTTCGTCTTCGGTAATTAAACCACGTCTATATTTCTTTAATACGTCGTCTACTTGTTCTTGTGCTTTTGCTAAGATTTCTTTCTTTGCTTCTGGCACTTTTACATCGTCGATTGAAACGGTAATACCACCTGTTGTAGAATATTTGAAACCAGTTGCTTTAATGTAGTCTAGAAGTTCTGCAGAACGATTTAAACCATATTGGTTGATGCTTTTTTCTACAATTTTTCCTAATTTTTTCTTGTTTACAACAAAGTTAATTTCTGGCTCAAATTCGTTTTCAGGGTTTGTTCTATCTACAAATCCTAAGTCTTGAGGAATTCCTTTGTTGTATATAATTCTACCTACTGTTGTTTGTACTTTTTTATGTCTTTCATTTCCTTCTTCGTCTTTTTTACTCATACGAACGAAGATTTTAGCATGCATTCCAACTTCTTTATTTTCATAAGCAATTATTGCTTCTTCTGGAGATGAGAAGTAGTTTCCTTCTCCCTTTTCTCCCTCTACTTCCATTGTTAAGTAGTAACTTCCTAAAATCATATCTTGTGTAGGAACTGTTACTGGTTTACCATCTTGTGGTTTTAATAGGTTGTTTACAGATAACATTAAGTATCTTGCTTCTGCTTGTGCTTCTGGTGATAATGGAACGTGAATTGCCATTTGGTCACCGTCGAAGTCAGCATTGAATGCTGTACATACTAATGGGTGTAATTTGATTGCTCTACCTTCTACTAGAACTGGTTCAAATGCTTGAATACCAAGTCTATGTAGTGTTGGAGCACGGTTTAGCATAACTGGATGGTCTTTAATAACGTCTTCTAGTATATCCCATACTTCTGGACGTAGTCTTTCTACCATTCTTTTTGCATTTTTAATGTTGTGTGCTAATCCTCTTCCTACTAGTTCTTTCATTACAAATGGTTTGAATAATTCTACTGCCATTTCTTTTGGAAGACCACATTGATATAATTTTAATTCTGGTCCTACTACGATAACTGAACGTCCAGAGTAGTCAACACGTTTTCCAAGTAAGTTTTGACGGAAACGTCCTTGTTTTCCCTTTAACATATCTGATAAAGATTTTAGAGGTCTGTTTCCAGCACCTGTAACAGGACGACCACGTCTTGAGTTATCAATTAGTGCATCTACTGATTCTTGAAGCATTCTTTTTTCGTTTCTTTTTATGATTTCTGGTGCTCCAAGCTCAATTAGTCTTTTTAAACGATTGTTTCTATTAATAACTCTTCTGTATAAGTCATTTAAGTCAGATGTTGCAAATCTACCACCATCTAATTGTACCATTGGTCTGATTTCTGGTGGAATAACAGGAACAACATTCATAATCATCCATTCTGGTCTGTTTCCAGATAGTCTGAAAGATTCTACTGTATCTAATCTTTTGATTAATTTTGCTTTCTTTTGCTCGCTAGCATTTTCTAATTCTTTCTTTAATTTTGCAGATAGTTTGTCTAAGTCAATTTCTTTTAATAATTTTTCTAGTGCTTCTGCTCCCATTTCTGCTTTGAAGCTTCCGCTTCCGTATTTTTCAACTGCTTCATGGTATTCTTTTTCTGTTAATACTTGGCATTTCATTAGTCCTGAAGTACCTTTGTCAACTACAATGTATGATGCAAAATATACGATTTTCTCTAAATTTCTTGGTGAGATATCTAACATTAAGGCAATTCTACTTGGAATTCCTTTGAAATACCAAATGTGTGCTACTGGAGCAGCAAGCTCAATGTGTCCCATTCTTTCACGTCTTACTTTTGATTTTGTTACTTCTACTCCACAACGATCGCAGACAATGCCTTTGTATCTTACTCTTTTATATTTTCCACAATGACATTCCCAATCTTTGGTTGGTCCAAATATTCTTTCACAGAATAGACCATCTTTTTCTGGTTTTAAGGTTCTATAGTTAATTGTTTCTGGCTTTTTTACTTCACCTTTTGACCATTCTCTAATTTTTTCGTCTGATGCTAAGCCAATTTTTATTTTATCAAACATTTCTAATTCGTCCATTTAAATTAGAAGCCCCCTTCTCTAATTTTTTGGGTAATTTCAAAGTCTTTCAAAGAGGCTAACCCCCGTTCTTGCAAATTTTTAATGTCGCCTCTTACAGTCTTTGGAATTTATTTAGTTAATAATAATTTTATTCTAGCCCGTCATTATCTAAATTGTCTTCTGCTAAGTCTGTATCAAAAATAGAATCATCATCTTCATCATCTAGACCTGCAAATAATTCGTCCTCATCGTCGGTGTCTAAAAGCATTTCCTCGGTATCTTCGTCAGCTTCAATGTAACTATCTTCTAGTTCACTTTCATCTAACATATTTTCACCTAATTTTGCTTCTTCATAGTCAATTCCTTCGTCAATGTGTTCTTTTAGCTCTAGCTCTTGGTTATCTTCTGAGTATAGACGAACATCTAATCCTAATGCTTGAAGTTCTTTAACTAATACTTTGAATCCTTCTGGAACACCTGGTTCTGGAACGTTTTCACCTTTAACAATTGCTTCATAAGTTTTTACACGTCCTACAACATCATCTGATTTAACAGTAAGCATTTCTTGAAGTGTGTAAGCTGCACCATAAGCCTCTAATGCCCAAACTTCCATTTCTCCAAAACGTTGTCCACCAAATTGTGCTTTACCTCCTAGAGGTTGTTGTGTAACAAGTGAGTATGGTCCAGTTGAACGAGCGTGGATTTTATCATCTACTAAGTGGTGTAGTTTTAACATGTACATAACACCAACCGTAACTGGGTTGTCAAATTCTTCACCTGTACGTCCGTCATGTAAAATTGCTTTTCCATCTTCACGAAGTCCTGCTTCTTTTAGTAATTCCTTAATTTCTTCATCAGTTGCACCATCAAATACTGGTGTTGCTACTTTCCAACCTAATGCTTTGGCTGCCATGCCTAAGTGTACTTCTAGTACTTGACCTAAGTTCATACGAGATGGAATACCTTGTGGGTTAAGAACAATATCTACTGGTGTTCCGTCTTCCAAGAATGGCATATCTTCTACTGGTAAAATTCTTGAAATGACACCTTTGTTACCATGACGTCCGGCCATTTTATCACCAACAGAGATTTTTCTCTTTGTTGCGATATAGCAACGAATTACTTGGTTTACACCTGGTCCTAATTCATCTGAATTGTCTCTTGTGAAGATTTTAACATCTACTATGGTTCCTGCTTCTCCATGTGGTACTCTTAAAGATGTATCTCTAACTTCTCTTGCTTTTTCTCCAAAGATAGCACGAAGTAATCTTTCTTCTGCTGTAAGCTCGGTTTCTCCTTTTGGTGTTACTTTTCCAACTAGGATATCTCCTGGTCTTACTTCTGCACCAATACGAATGATTCCGTTTTCGTCTAAATCTTTTAAGCTGTCATCTCCTACGTTTGGAATGTCTCTTGTAATTTCTTCTGGGCCTAATTTTGTGTCTCTACATTCACAATCGTATTCTTCTATATGGATAGATGTATAAACATCTTCTTTTACTAATCTTTCACTAATTAGTACAGCGTCCTCGTAGTTGTAACCTTCCCATGTAGTAAAGGCAATTAGCACGTTTCTTCCTAGTGCCATTTCTCCATCTTTTGTAGATGGACCATCTGCTAGGATATCTCCTTTGCTAACTTTTTCTCCTCTTGTTACCACTGGTCTTTGGTTAATGCATGTACCACCATTGGTTCTTTTGAATTTACGAAGTCTGTAAGTGTCTATTTCATTTTTCTTATTGCGTACTTTGATTTCGTCTGCTGTTACTTTTTCTACTACACCATCATTGATTGCAGTAACAGTAATTCCAGAGTCTTTAGCAGCTCTGTATTCAATTCCTGTTCCTACGATAGGTGCTTCTGGCATTAAAAGTGGAACGGCTTGACGTTGCATGTTAGATCCCATTAGAGAACGTTTTACGTCGTCGTGCTCTAAGAAAGGAATCATTGCTGCTGCAACAGAAACTAATTGTTTTGGTGAAACGTCTATATAATCTACTTGACTGCTATCTACCTCTGTAATTTCAGATTTATGACGTACACGAATTCTTTTATTTACGAATTTTCCGTCTTTATCTAGTGGTTCTGATGCTTGTGCAATAATGTAATTGTCTTCTTCGTCTGCTGGCATATATTCTACAATATCTGTTACTTTTCCTGTTTCTTTGTCTACTTTACGATATGGTGTTTCAATGAAGCCATATTCGTTGATAATAGCAAAAGATGATAATGCAGAAATAAGTCCAATGTTTGGTCCTTCTGGAGATTCTACTGGGCAAAGTCTTCCATAGTGGGTATAGTGAATATCACGAACCTCGAAACCTGCTCTTTCTCTAGATAAACCACCAGGTCCTAATGCTGAAATTCTTCTTTTATGTGTAAGTTCTGATAATGGGTTAGTTTGATCCATAAATTGTGATAATTGTGAACTTCCAAAGAACTCACGAATAGAAGATGTAATTGGTTTTGTGTTAATTAAAGTTTGTGGTGTTACAATGTCTAAATCTTGAATCGTCATTCTTTCACGAACTACTCTTTCTAGTCTTGTTAAACCAATTCTAAATTGATTTTGTAATAATTCACCAACGCAACGAATACGTCTGTTTCCTAAATGGTCAATATCATCTACATTTCCGATTCCATGGTCTAGGTTAAATAAATAACTAATAGAACCAATAATATCCTCGTTTGTTACGTGTTTTGGTATTAGTTCTTCTTTTCTTTCTTTTAATACCTTATGTAAGTCTTTTTTGTCTGTGGTATCTAAAATTGATTTTAATACTTCATAATTTACTTCTTCTTTGAAGTGTAGGTCTGAAATATCAACATCTGTAACAAATTTATGAATGTTGACTGTACCATTTCCAATAATTCTTACTTTATTGTCGTTTACTTTTACATCTACAATGTTAATTCCTGTATTTTGGATATCTTCTGCTACTTCTTTTGAAATAACCGTATCTTTTTCTACTAATACTTCTCCTGTTGATGGATCTATAATGTCTTCAAATGCTACTTTTCCAGCAATTCTAGATGCTAGACTTAATTTTTTGTTAAATTTATAACGACCTACTTTGGCTAAGTCATATCTTCTGTCATCAAAGAATAAACCATTGAATAAGTTTCTTGCAGCATCAACAGTTGGTAATTCTCCTGGTCTTAATTTTTTATAGATTTCAATTAGCGCTTCGTCTTGTGTTTTTATGGTGTCTTTTTGAATGGTTGCCATTAACTTTGGTTCTTCGCCAAATAAAGCAATCATTTGCTCGTCTGTAACTAAACCAATTGCTCTTAGTAAACAGGTAACTGGTATTTTTCTTGTTCTATCAACTCTTGCCCAGAATACGTCGTTTCCGTCAGTTTCGTATTCAATCCACGCACCACGAATTGGCATAACAGTAGAAGTGAAAATTTTCTTTCCTGTTTTGTCAAATTCAGAAGCATAGTAGCAACCTGGAGAACGTACTAATTGGCTGACTACAACTCTTTCTGCTCCGTTAATAATGAAGGTTCCACTTTCAGTCATTAAAGGGAAATCTCCTAAATAAATTTCTTGCTCTTTAATTTCTCCTGTTTCACGGTTAATTAAACGTACTTTTACGTGTAGTCTTGTAGAGTATGTTGCATCTCTTTCTTTTGCTTCTTCTACACTGTATTTTGTTTTGTCTTCCATGTAATAGTCGAAAAATTCAAGAACTAAATTTCCAGAATAGTCTACGATTGGGGAAATATCTTGCAATACTTCGCCTAAGCCCTCTTCTACAAACCAATCGTAAGAGTCTTTTTGGACTTTAATTAAGTTTGGCATTTCAATAAAATCGCCAATTTTTGCAAACGTTTTACGTGTGCATTTTTCGTGTTTGATATCTTTTACCAAAACAAATACCCCCTATATTGAATTTAAAGCAGACTTAAAAATTTGAATAAAATTTATGTTTCAAAAGAAGTCCCTCTTGTTATCCCCTTTTTACTATAAGAAAATGTTCCTTTCCTGCTTACTTAAAGGCTTATTTCCCTAAGAAAAAAGAAATACAATTCCTCTTCTTTCTTAAAAATTTTCATGAATTTTTTTATAATTACTTTTGTGTATTAAGATTATTTTAAAGTTTTGTGACGCAAAAAGGCTAGTTGGCAGACTTTTTTAATTTTTTGCCAACTACCTTTACTTTTGTTTTTTATTTTTTTAAAGTTAACATTTCTCTTTTTATATTAACCAACCCCACTATTTTCTTGGTTTCTGAGCTAATATGCTTGTGTTATTTTTATATAAAGCAATAAAATGCCTTATACTATTTTAGTATAACCTATTTCCGTAGGGCTTGTCAATAGTTTTGGGAAAGAAATTTATGGTTTTTTGGCAAAATTTTCTTTCCTAACTCAATAACTTTTTTTTCATTATCATTATATATAATAAACCCTACATAGAATTTTATTTTTCCATGTAGGGCGGTTAAATTAAAGATTTTTTATTATCATACTAAAAGATAAATCTATTATGATAAAACTTAATCCCATTACTATTTTTCGCTATATCCAAATTTTTGCATTCTTTCTTTTTCCTTTTTAGATAATTTTTCAAAAAATTCTGCTAATGCTGTTATATCTTGATTATTTAAAAATTCAAAATATTGTACTCTATCATCTTTTGAAATAACAATTGGACTTACATTATTTTTTATCAACTCATAATTTAATAACAATCTACCAGTTCTTCCATTTCCATCTTCAAAAGGGTGTATTCTTTCAAATTCAATGTGATATTTAGCAATTTTAGAAAAAACATCTTGTTCATCATTATTATAATTATATATAAAGTAATTCATTAAATTTGGTATTTGCTTAGCTTCCGGTGGAATATACTCAGTACCATTAATAAAAACTTGTACTTTTCTATATCCTTCACTATCCTTTATGTCTTTATTTATTGTTTCATTTAAATTTTTTATAAATCTTTCGTCAAAATCTTTACATTTTTTTAAATTTTCAAAAACAATTTCTAATGCTTTCTTATGATTAATAGCTTCATATATTTCTCTTGGCTCTCTTCCTTGTATTTTGAAACTATTATCATTATATAAAATAGCATAAGTTTCGGCGTAAGTTAAAGTACTTCCTTCAATTCCGTTCGAATGATATGTACTTCTTGTAATTAAATCTTCTAAATATTCTTTATTATTTAGAATGAACTCTAAAATTGTCATTATTTTCTCCTTAAACTTTACTCTACTTTTTCTCCACAATTACTGCAAAACTTAGCATCTTTTTCTAATTTTGTATTGCATTTTTTACAGAATTTTGGTTTTGGATTTCCACAATTTGCACAGAAGTTTCCTTCGTTTTCAACTCCACAATCGCATTTCCATTTAGTTGTTTCTGCTTTTTGTTCTTCATTTACTTGTGTATTTGCTGATTGTGTTGTGTCTGCTTGTTCTTGTGATAATTGTTGTTTATTTGCTTGTTGCTCTGCCTTTGCTTCTTCTTGCTTACTTAAATCCATACTACTTTTTTCTGTGTTTTGCCATACTCCTTGTACTGCTTGTCCCATTACATTTCCTGTTGACATATTCATCATACCAATTCCCATAAAGCCATTCATAGCACCATTACTATTTTCTGCTGCGCTTTTTACTGCTTCTGAATATGCTTCTACCATCTTACCTTGTTGCATATAAGCATTTGAGCTTAATTCGTAATCGTCTATTTTCTTTTCTGATTCGTCATCTAAGGTAACAGATTCTACTGCAAAGCTATCTATTTTTATTCCTCTTTCACGAATTTTTTCGTCAAATACTTTTTCATCCATCATTTGTCTAATTTCATCTGTTTGGCTTGGCATTTCTAGTACAGGTACTTTGTAGTTACTTGTTCCTAGTTCATTTGTTACATTTTGAAATACTGCTAATACTTCACTTCTTAATTGTTCTACTAATTGTGATTTACGATAGATATCGGCTGTTCCTGCAATTTTTGTCATAAATAATGCTGGGTTCATAATGCTAAATGTATAAGTTCCAAAGCATTTAATTTCTACTCTTAAGGGTGTAAGAGTGTTTGTCATTTGATTTGGAATTGGGTGTGACCAATCTTGAAATGGAATTGGTGCAGGTGTTCCAAATTTGTTATCAATAATTTCTTTAATATTAAAGAAGAATACGGCTTGTTCTTTTGCTGTTGCTCCATCAAATGTGAATCTTTGCCACATTTCTTTAAATACTGCTCCAAATTGTCCTCCGAAAAAAGATGGTGATGATGATTCATCAAAAGTGTAAAATCCATCTTCTGCTGTTGCATCAATTACTCTACCGTTATCATAAATAACAGCGCATTGTCCCGGTGCTACAATAATTGTACTTTTTTTTGTAATTACTCCTGTTTCTGTTGTTTTCTTTACCATTAAGACATCATTCGTCATATCATCACAACGAATTGCTTCCTTCCATTGGTCATGCAAAGTGCTTCCTATTGCATCTTTTGCTGCTTTAATTAATCCCATAATTTTTTCCTCCTATTCTTTTTTAAGGGCTGATACCAATTGTCCCAATTGGAACAATTGGGGACTGTCCCAAATTGTCCTTTTTTAATTTCTTAGTGGCTCTAAGCCAGATAATACCCACGTGTTAGCACCTGTTGTAATTATGCTTCCACAATATGGACATTTTCCTGCTGACGTAATTTGTGTTGGCGCTCCACAGTTTGGACAGTTAGTAGTTTTTACTTGTTCTGCTCCTTCTTGTGTTAGCACCCCTGTTTTTCTTTCAAAGGTCATTTTATAGACTGTTGTTCTATCTTGTGTTTTGCTTCCTTCTAGTAGTTCTTTTGTAGTTGCATCTATAATGTAGTCTTTCATAGTAGATTTTAATGCAATTTCTAAAATGTCCCTATCGCCTTCTTGTCTAAATTTATAAATTGTTGCATAATTTACTGCAATACGGTCCATTACGTTGATACGATTGGTGTCTATATAACCTTGTACTTGGTTTTTGTGTTGTTCAAATAAACTTTCTGTTTCAAATGGTCTCATTGGTTCCCAGTCTCTTGCTGTCCATGCATTTTGTAATTTCACAAATAAATCTTTTGCCCAAGATAACATTTTTTCTTCTGAGAAGTTTGGATCTATTTGCTTAATTTGGTCTACGTAAATGTGTGATTGGCTAACATCTACTATTGGTGTATGTCTTACTGCTTGATTTCTATAGTATGGTATGTTTCTTGGCCCCCTTGGTCCTGTATTTCTGCTTTTGATTACTCTTATTATAATGTAAATGATGATAATAAGAAAAGCTCCTCTTCCTACATTGTTTCCTAATAGCCATCCAATTAAGAAAAATAAGTCACCACTGGAACTTGAGCTGCTTGAACTCCAGTCAGAGTCCCAATCGGAATCCCAACTAGAAGAACTAGAACTCCAAGAAGAACCTCCGCTATCATAGCGGTCAAAACTTCCTACATCTGCAAACGATAAGGTGTGCAAAGCAAAAATAAGTACAATGCTTAGAATAAAAATTCCTATTTTTCTTTTTTTCATTTGTTTTGCCTCCTCTTATGTTTTATTTTTTATTATATTTACGTTTGTTTCCTATACTTTAATCATACACTTTTTTAGGGAATTTTGTCAATCGTTTTTTATTACCTGTTTTGGTGAACAGAGGAAAAAAGAGGTCTCCAAAAATAGGTTTGACATTTTACTTTTCTTATATTAGAATAGATTTCGATTTTAGTAATAGATTTATTCTTATATTGTAAAAATTAGTTAGTAATTTATTTAGAAGGAGTTTCATTATGATAAAAAAATATTTATTAGTTTTTTTAGTATCTATGATACCACTAATTGAATTAAGAGGTGCTGTTCCTATTGGCTTAAGTACTCTTTTAGGCGACCCCCTTCCTTTGATTCCTCTTTACATTATTTGCATTATAGGAAATATGCTTCCTGTTCCTATTATCTTTTTCTTTGCAAGAAAAGTTTTGTTATGGGGTGCAAATAAAAAATTTATAGGGAAGTTCTTCCGCTTCTGCATTGAAAAGGGCGAAAAAGGCGGTAAGAAGTTACAAGAAACTGCAGGCTCAGGATTATATTTTGCCTTGTTTCTTTTTGTAGGAATTCCTCTTCCTGGAACAGGGGCTTGGACAGGAACGCTTGCTGCTAGCTTTTTAGATATGGACTTTAAGAAAAGTGTTATTGCTGTTATGGCAGGTGTTATTTTAGCCGGTATTATTATGGGGCTAGCTTCTGCTGGCGTTTTCGGTGCTTTAGGTGCAATGATTAGTTAAAGAAATTATTTTATCTTCGCCAAAAAATCGGTAGTGTTTTACTACCGATTTTTTAGGTTAAAAGGAGTTTTTATTTTATATTAAAAAATTGTTTTTCCTATTAAAATGGACCTCACAAATGGCAATTTTAGCATTTTTTTGAAGGGGTGTCCCCAGCGTTCCAAAATGGAACGAAAAGGGGCGTCCCTACTGTTCGCGTTTGAATTTTAAGATTACTTTGAATAAGTCTCCATCTAGGTAGATTTGGAAGGTTCCTTGTTGTAATTCTGTTAAGCTTTGTGCTATGGATAGGCCTAATCCGCTTCCTTCTGTGTTTCTAGAAGATTCTCCTCTTACAAAACGCTCCATTAATTCTTCTGCTGAAATGTTTAGTTTTTCTTTTGATATATTTTTTACGTTGATTTCTACTATTTCTTGTTCCAATAACACATCTACATATACTCGCGATTTTGGAAGTGCATATTTTACAATATTAGAATATAAATTTTCTATTACGCGGTACAAGTAACGACTATCGGCTGTTATTGTAACGTTTTCTTCTGGTAGATTTAATAATAAGTCTAATTTTTTTTCTTTTAGTTTGTCTTCAAATTCGCCAGATACTTGTTTTATTAGTTCCTTTACATCTAATTTTTCCATATTTAATTTGATGCTTCCAGATGAAGCTTTAGATGCTTCCACTAAGTCTTCTGTTAAATGCTTTAATCTTTGCGATTTTTGGTCTAATATGGTTAAGTATTCTTCTGCCTTTTTATTTGGCATTTTTTCTTTTTTTAGTAAGTCTACATAGTTAATAATAGAGGTTAGTGGTGTTTTTATATCATGTGATACATTGGTAATTAATTCTGTTTTCATCCTTTCGCTTTTTAAGCTTTTGTTAATAGCAGTTTGTAGACCTCCTGCAATGTCGTTTAAGTAAATGCATAATTGTTTTAGTTCTCCTGTGTATTGACTTTCATCCAAATGAACTTGTGTATTTCCTTCGTATAATTCTTTTATAGTTTCTTTTATTTTCTTTATTTTTTTTAGGTATTGAAATGCCCAATAGAACATGACACCCCATAGTGCAAGTGTAAACAATAACATTCCTGGTCCTAATGCTATAATTAAAGATACGCTAAATAATAGTATTAAACTATATCCAATAATTACAATTGCTATTTCTAAAGACAAACTAATATTATTAGAAATGTTATTGACACCCTTTTGTATGAATTTATAGATTCGATATATTATAGTGTTTTTCAATAAGGTATGTGTTTTTATTCTTTTTACAGTAGTTAAGTAAAATAACATTCCAACTACATAATAGATTGCAACTAATCCTATTATGATTATGCCAATAAAATCAATTTTATCAGTACGCATACCTTGAAAATTGTCTATTAGAACTAAGGCAATTCCTGTTGCAAAAAATAGAAAGGCAAGTACGAATTCATAAGGTATTTTGTCTAGCACATCTAGTTCAATTTCTTGCTTTCCTCTTTTCTTTCCTGCATAAGTGGTTATAAGAATCATATATAAAAAAATAAGAATAATATTTATTATAAGCGTAATGATAGCAATTTCATAAAGAGGAAATACATTATCATGTAAAATTTTATAATTGTAATAATAGTCTTTATATGGCAAAGGGTCTTGTATTCCTGTATAAATAGTGCAATCATATTGTTTTAAGTCTGTATATGGAGATTGATATGCAATATTTTCAAGTGATAATAATGAAACATTGGTATTTACATTTCCTTGCTCATAACTCCAAAAATAGGAGTAATTATTTAACTCATTTTTGATTTCTTCTGTGGTGTCTGTACTTAGTGTTTGACTTACATTGGTTATAGCTTCTTTCGTTTTATTATCTATAATTAAAAATTTTAGGTTTTTATTTTGTAAATAGTTTTTATAATAGATTTTCTGTCCTTGCACATTACTTTCTACAACGTCATAATAATTTGGTATATATAAAGTGTATTCATTATTTTGTATTATGTTTGTTACCTCTCCTACATTTTGATATTCAACCTGTACTTCTTTTCGATAACTTGCTTCTACATTATTGATAATAGATTCTTTATATAAGTTTGCAAATTGCTTAGATTCAAAGAAGTTATACTCTTTTACGCTTGTGTCTTCTTGCTCATAATACCATATAGAAACAATGGATCTCAAAATTGAAAATATAGCAAGTGGAATAAGAATATAGCAAATTGTGCGAATTAATGCTGCATATTTATTGGGCGTTTTTTGCATGTTTTGGTACCTCCTCTATTTTTTCTATTTTATATCCTATTCCCCAAATGACTTTCAAGTATTTTGGCTCTTTTGGGTTAATTTCGATTTTTTCTCGAATGTGCCTAATATGTACTGCAATGATATTGTCTGCACCATAAGCCTCGTCTTCCCAAACATTTTCATAAATTTGGTTAATGGAATATACTTTTCCTTTGTTTTTCGTTAGAAATTTTAGAATGTTGTATTCTGTTGGCGTTAGTTTTATTTCTTTTCCTTCTACTTCTACTTGTTTTGTATCGTCATTTATGATTAAGTCTCCTGTTTGGTAAATTGTGCCTTCTTCTTTTTTCTGAAAAGAACCTAACGAAGTGTATCTTCTAATTTGTGAGTTGACTCTTGCAATTAGCTCTACAGGATTGAATGGCTTGGTTACATAGTCATCTGCCCCATTATTTAAGCCTGCTACTTTGTCGTAATCTTCAGATTTTGCAGATAGCATAATAATAGGCACTGCTTTTGTTTCTCTTATTTTACTTGCGGTTGTCATACCATCCATTTTTGGCATCATTATATCTAAAATCACTAAGTGAATTTCTTCTTTTTCCATCATGTCTAATGCTTCTTTTCCATTGTAAGCTTTGAATATTTTGTAACCTTCTTTGGCTAAATAAATTTCAATGGCATTTACAATTTCTTTATCATCATCACAAACTAAAATATTATACATTTTTTCTTTCCTTCCTTTGCTTTGTATGCATTTTTAACTTAATTTTTTGCTTCTTATTTGTTTGTACTTTTCGGCACAATGTGTTTTTCTGTTTTCTAGTATAACATACATTTCTTAAGAAAAAAGTATTTGGTTTCTTAAGGTTTTATTAAGAAAAATATCTTGTCTTACTATATTCTTTTTATTTTATTATAAAAAGAAAGCGCATTCTAAATATTCCTTAGTTATTAGAATGCGTATTTTTTATTCTTGTATTCTATTTTGTTCTCTATATTCTATAAAATCTTCTATTAGAACTTTCACTATTGCAATGACTGGCACTGCTAAAAACATTCCAACTATTCCGAAATATGCTCCTCCAATGGTAACTGCAAGAATAACTAAAATTGGATTGATTTTTAGAGAGTTTCCTACAATTTTAGGGTTTATAATGTTGGCATCAATTTGTTGTAAAATGGTTACAATAATTAACATCCAGATTGCTTGAGATAAGCCTCCTGTAAGCAAAGTAATAATTGCTGCAATAACTACTGCAATAATTGCTCCTATGTATGGAATTAAGTTGAAAATTCCTATCATAAAGCCTAATAATACTGCATATTTTACTCCTAATATGCTCATGGCAATAGATGTTAAAATTCCTACCACAACGGCATCTAAAAATTGGCTTGATAGGAAGTGAAAGAAAATTTCATTTGTTCTATGAAAATATTTATCCAAATTTTGATATGCTTTTTTATTGAATATAGAGCCTGCCAATCTTCTAAAGAAGGTTAAGATTTCTGTTCGACTATTTAGAACATAGATGGAAACTACTAGTGCAACGAATATGTCAAATATTCCACTTGCAAAACTAATGGCTCCTTGAGCATATTGTGTTAGTACATCCACATTTATAATTTGCTTAATATCTATATTTTCTAGTTCTTTTACTACTCTTGTAATGACTTCTGTTTTCCAAAAGGAGTCCTCTGGAAGTTCATTGATTTTCGATACAGCTGTTTCATAATAAGAAGTAAAATTATTGGTTAAGTCAATAATGCTCTGCACAATTGGTGGTACAATGAAATTGATTAAAATTACCAATAAAATTAGTGCAATTAAATATACGGTAAAAATACTTAATGGTCTTGCCTTTTTTGAGATGATAGATATTTTTTTACTTTTTTTATAAGTTATTTCTACTTTTTTGCAAGGAATGTATAAGATGTAGGCTATTAAAACTCCTGCAGCAAAAGGAGCAAGTATATTTAATAAATTTTGCACCCATCCCATAATTTGTCCTAAGCTATCTATGGTTTTATAGACAAAGATAGTAGCAATAGCAAATGTAAACCAATATAACCATTTTGCCCAATTTTTTGTTTTTTTCTCCATTTTAAATTATATTCCTTTCTTTCCCTCTTCAAAGTTCAATGTCTAATTCTACTGGGCAGTGGTCACTTCCAAGTATATTAGCATGAATTTTACTGTCTTTTATTTTGTCTTGGATGGAGTTTGAGGTGATAAAATAATCTATTCTCCATCCTACGTTTTTTTCTCTTGCTTTCATCATATACGACCACCATGTATAAGCATTTTCTTTTTCTGGATACAAATAACGGAAGGTATCTGTAAAGCCTGCTTGTAATAACTGCGTCATTTTGTTTCTTTCTTCATCAGTGAAACCTGCATTGTTATGATTTGTTTTTGGATTTTTTAGGTCTATTTCTTTATGTGCTACGTTAAAGTCTCCACAATAGATAACTGGTTTCTTTTTATTTAAGGAAAGTAAGTATTTTCTTATTTCATCTTCCCATATCATACGATAGTCTAATCTTTCTAATTCTCGCTTAGAATTTGGAGTATAACAATTTACAAGATAAAATTTCTCAAACTCTAATGTTATGACTCTTCCTTCTTGGTCATGTTCTTCTTTTCCTATTCCATAAGTAACGTTTAATGGTTTCTTTTTTGTGAAGATTGCTGTTCCTGAATAACCTTTTTTTACAGCACTATTCCAATATTGGTAATATCCATCTAATATAAGTTCTATTTGGCCTTCTTGCATTTTTGTTTCTTGAATACTAAAAATATCGGCATCGATTTCTTGAAAGAAATCCATAAATCCTTTATTTAATATGGCTCTTAAACCGTTTACATTCCAAGATATTAGTTTCATTATAAGTTTTCCTCCCTATTATTGTTTTATATTATAGCATGTTTCTAGGTTTACTACAAGTAGAATAAAAAAAGAACAGTAGGGAACTATTTTTATATAATTTGCAATAGTAATGCTAATTTTTTTGAGGTCTACTTTTTATAACAACAAAAAATCCGCTATAGCGGATTTTTTGTTAATTTTACTCTCAATTGTTTAATGCTTGGAACAGCATCTCAAAATTTATATTTTCTCTATTTCTTTTCTAGTTAATCCTGTTATTTTTATAATTTCTTCTATTGGTAGATTTTTTGCCTTTAATTTTTTTGCTATTTCTTTTTTTCCGTTTTTCTATTCCTGCCCTATATATGTCTTTCTCATCCATTATTGCTTTTTCTCTTAATTCTGCTAGTTTTCTTAATTTTTCATCTTCACTCATTTTTCTTACTTCTACTGTTGCTTCTTTTATTTTTTTATTTTTTTCTACCACTTTTTGCACCTCCTCTGTATTTGGATTGTTTATAAACATCATCCATTGTGCTTTCTCATTTGTGTTATCTTTTTTATATTCTTCTAATACTTTATCTAACTCTATTATATGTATCTCTATTTTATCTGTCAATATCAATTCTAGAGAAGTCAATATTGAATAAAGAGTATTTTTTACAAATTTCAAAAATAGACAAATAAAAATATTGTGAACTAAAATTTATATTTCTTTCTTTTGAAATATAACGATTTTATTATATCACATATTTTTTATTTGTCTACATAATTTTATCGACACTTTTTTCCATTTTTCATCAATACTTATCTTTATAAGTATTGATTAGTATATATTTTTTCTTTTAAAATTCATATACATAAGCTTCTAATGATTTTCTACCATATTGTAAAGCGCTAGTGTGAGAGTTCATGTAAATATCTAGCTTGCTATTTGAAATAGCTCCGCCTCTATCTTGTACTACAAACCAGCCACCATTTGGCTTGTCTTTTAATGCTGGAATATAAATAATTGTACCTATTGCATAGCCACTACCTGCTGCTACTGTGTACCATTGTGTTGCTTTTGCACCTGAAGCTGTAATTCCATTTGTTTTTCCACAACATTTCATACAAGCACAGTATGCAGATGTGTTAAAGGTTTTTACTGTTGGGGTAATTCCTTGTACCTTTTGTGCAAGAGTGGTAGATGCTGTTACTGCTGGATTTGTTGTTGCAATTCTTTCTACTGCACTTCTTGAGGTAACTTGAGCTGTTCTTACTTCTACTATTTTTGTAACTGGTTCTTTGATTATTTTTGATGAAATTTCTATTCTTTCAATTTCTACTTCATTTTGATATTTTGCTTTATAAGTAATTTCTTTTAAGCCATCAACACCATTTTGGATGACTCTATTTTGTGTAGTTCCTTCTCCTGTTGCTTCTTTTGTAATGGTTTCATACGGAATTACTACTTGCTCTGTTACTAATTTTTCAGTAATTGTTCCATAAGAACTTAAAATTTCTTCTTTTGTAATAATGTTTTCTCTTTCTGCAATTTCACCTTGATAGTCTGATTTATTATAAATATGGATTGTTTTGTTCTCTGTAATATTTTTCTCTAAGTCTGGAGTTACCATTTCTTCTTGTGTTAGAGTGATGTGATTTTCATTTAATATATCTTCTACTTTCGTTTTTGAAGTTAATACTATCATTTCGTAGTCGTTTGAAAGTATGATTTTTACATTTGTTAATCTAGCATTTGATGCCATAACACCGATTCCTGTAATGAAGATAAATATGCAACTAATGGCTAATATTTTCATCATAGATACAGATGCTTTTTCGTTTTTGTTCATAAAACTTTTCTTCCTCCTCTTTGGATTGCATCGCCATTATATCATTGTTTTTTTTGTGTGTCAAATTTTTGATTTTCTTACAGTCTTATGGTTTTTACGGTTTTTTATTTTGCTTTATAAGGCTTGTAATGCTTGTCTTTACTATATTATATGTTTTACTTTGGTATTTTATTCTTTTTTTGAGAATTTTTTCCAAAATTTTATTATTTATTAATTACATAAATAATTTTAAATTTTTATTCTTTTTTATCATATAAAAACATCCAAAAGTAATTTTTATAATTGCTTTATGGATGTTTTGCTTTTTATTTTTTATATTTATTCTTTATCTTTTATTTTTCTATTTCAAAAATCTTTATTGCATTTTCGTAGGTTATTTTTGCTACTTCTTCTAATGGTATATTTTTGAATTCTGCTATTTTTTGTGCTACCAACTTTACATTTCGACTATCGTTTCTAGTTCCTCTTTTTGGTTCTGGTGCTAAGTAAGGGCTATCTGTTTCAATTAATATTTTATCTATTGGAACCATAGAAACTATTTCTTCTGCATTTTTTGAATTTTTGAAGGTAATTGGTCCTGCAAATGATATATAATAGCCTAATTTTAATGCTTCTTTTACTAATTCTCTGTTAAGTGGGCAACAATGAAATACACCTTTTTTACTTACTTCATTCTTCTTTAACATTTCTAATGTATCTTGAACCGCTTCTCTTGTATGAATAACAATTGGTAGTTTATATATATTTGCAAGTTCAATTTGCTTTTCAAACATTTCTTTTTGAATTTCTTTATTTTCCTTATTCCAGTAGTAGTCTAGCCCTATTTCTCCTACTGCTACTATTTTTTTATTTTCATTTTGTTGCAACATACTTTCTATTTCTTGTAACATTGTTTTTATGCTTTTACTATTCTCTGGTACATCATTTGGAGATATTCCGCAAATGCTATATATAAATGAATATTTTTTAGAAAGTTCTATACTAAATTTTGAAGATGGTATATCATAGCCGAACACAATTCCATTTGCTAATGCCTGCTTCTTTGGTTTGTTTTATTATTTCTTTTCTATCTTCCTCAAATTTTTCATCATTATAATGCGAGTGCGAATCAAAAAATTCCATGGTTTTCTCCTTCTTTATATTACTTATAGCATAGTTTCTTATACAGGTCAATCAACTTTTTTCTAAAAAATACCTAAAATCAATGATTGATTCTAGGTATTTTTAGTATTTCTAATTTTTTGTTGAGAGTACTTAGAAAACTACCTTATCAAGGTTTTAGCAAGTTTTTTTCTGCTTTCTTCTGTAATGATAGTTTTTAATTCTTTTCCTCTTTCATTTAAGAACATACCAAAATAATCTGGCATAGGCTCTTTAAGGAATTTGTCTATGCTTTCCAAATTTGCCTTACCAAAGTTACCTGTTTGCCCTTCTTTGAATTTTTGTGCCATCTTTTTTCCCTCCATTACAATAATTATTGTTAATAGTTACTATTTAAATTTATTTATATTGTATTATATCTTTTATAAAATATCAAGTAATTATTTTATTATAATTACACACATTGCTGTTGCATATCCTTTTAAATGTGAAAGACTAATATCTATTTGCTCGATGTTAGTACAAAATTTTTTATTTAAAAATTCTACTTGTGGTTTTCCTTGCTCATTGTTTACTATTTGTACATCAGTCCATGTTATTTCATATTTGTTTTGTAGTACTTCTGAAATTGCTTTGAAAATTGCTTCTTTTGCTGCAAAACGAGCTGCAAAATGTTGATATTTCATTTGCTTTTTGCTATTGCAATATTCTATTTCTAAAGGAGTATATATTTTGTTTATGAAGTTTTCTCCTAAGTTTTCAATTGATTCTTGAATTCTATTTACTTCAATTATATCTGTTCCACAAGTAATTTTCATTGTTTATTTTCCTCTCCTATATTATAAAATTTAAAAATAACAACACAAAATTCACAATATTGAAAATTAAAGCTCCTACTAAAATAACTAATAAAATGCGATTTGTTTTTTGTGTTTTTTCAATATTTAAATCTTTATATGCTATATCGTATTGTTCTTTTATTTTTTCAAACAAATCTTCTAATTCTAAGGTTTCTTTCCACTTATTGCAAAGCATACTTCCTTGTTCGTCTTGTGTAATTTCTTGCATTTCTATATTTTTAATAAAATCTAGCAATTCTGCTCTTGCTTTTCTAATTTTTTTACCTTTTTTTAATTCTAAGTTCATCTTTTTTAAATAAATTTTCTTATATAATAATAATAAATATGTGTATAAATATTCCTGTTCATAAGCAAAAGGTAATTTTGTATAATTTTCAGTATTAATGCTTGAAGTAAATAGTGTTGTTCCTTGTTTGGTAAAGCCTAATTTTACATATTTTAGTACCTCTAAGGTTTGTTTTTTATATATTTCTTCCGTATAATTTATTTGATGATTGCTTGGCAAAATATTGCTAAATTTCATAAATTCTTCTTGTAAATTATTAAAATCTTCTTCTTTATTCCAATTTTCTTGTTCTAAACATACATAAGAATATGTAAGAAATCTCTCTTCTTCTAAGTTCATTTCTTTTGCATCTTTACTTGGAGATGTTATGTTTTTTATAATATTTGTTAATTCTTTTATATCTTTTAAGTTATTGGTTTGAATTCGGATGTTTTCATAGTTTTTTAACGAATTGCTTTCTGAGTATATATCTCGAAATTTATAATTAAAATTTAATACATCTTCAAAATTATTTTCATTTTCAATAATTGTTTTAAATATTAAAAAACATATTCCTGTTTTAAAACATACTATTTCCATTTTTGGAATATCAAAAAATATCCCATTTTTTTCTCCAACTTTTCCTTGTACTTCTTTTCCTAGTGTGTATTCAAACATAGTACAAGGATATTTGGAAAGTAAAGCAGATTTCATACTATTATCTAATTTTTCTAATTGATTTCTTTGCTCCTTACTATAAAGAAAAGATGAAAATAGATAGTTTCTTACACTTGGTAAAAAATATGTATAAATATTCAAATCTTTTTCTTTTTCCCATATTTTTAATGTACAATGCTTATCTGTTAGTAATTTTAATAAATATTGATTATATTTTTTTTCGTCTATTACATAAGGGTAAATAAAATAGGAATATTGGTATTTTATCTTTCGTTCCATTTTTTCCTCCTAAAAACGCATTTGGCATTTTTCCATAATTTATTATTGGAAATAGGGCTAGTTTATAGCCCTTTTTTTATTTTGTATAATAATTTGCATTGATATCGCCTGCTAAATGCCATTTGCTAATAAAATCTACTACTAATACATTTTCTAATGTATAGTTACATTCACATACAACTTTTCCTTTGGCATCTAGGCTTCCCCATTTTCCGTTCTTTTTAACTGCTACATAGCCATATTTGTTTTGTTCTGTTGCATCTTCATATATATAATCTACAACTACAACACCTTTTTCATTTACATATCCATATTTTCCATCTTTTTTACTTAAGAATATTGTGTTTGTTGCTAGTATTTCTGTGTTTTCTTTTTGCTCTAATTTGAAGTTATAATATTTGTATTCGCCATTTTCTCTTACTCGAATATAGTTTTTGTCTTGGTTTATTTCTGTTATTAGACCTGTTACTTTTACATTAAAGTCTTTGTCTAATAGTTGTGATTCTACACTGTCGCTTTTTTCTACTTGGAATACTCCTATATTTGATAAATATGTAATATTACTATAGTTAAATGGAAGTGCTTCTTCTTTATCTATTGTAATAATTCCATATTTTCCATCTTTTTGCGCAATGTAATAGTTTGAAAATGCATAAGTTAAATTTTCATACTCTGCTGGTATTTTTTCTTCGCCTGCTTTATTAATTACACCATATTTTCCATTTGTTTTTATAATGAAGTTATCTACATTTATTTCTTTTACTTCATTAAATTTATTTTCTATGAAAGATTCACCATTAGCGTTTACTACTTTTACTATTTCTGCTTCTTTTACTACATACATACCATTTCCATAAATATTGCTAATAGCATCGTATTTTGGCTCTAATGCTGTAGTTGTGTCGTAATTAATTACGCCGTATTTTCCTTGGTCATTTTTTACAATAAAGCCATCTTCATATTTTTCTGTAAGAGATGTAATTTCTTCGTATTGATTTTCTATAATTACTTTTCCTATGCTATCTACTAGCCCTTTTTTGCCATTTGTTGTAGTAACAAATACAGATTTAGTTCCTATTATTGGTTCAATTGAATCTTGTGTGCAACTTACAAGCTCTTTTCCTTCTAAGTTAATAAGTCCGTATTTTCCGTCTTTTTGCACTTTCAATACATTGCTTTCATACCACAAATTATTGTTTTTATCATGGTTATAAATAACTTCTACTTTATCATATTCTCCAAATATTGTGTTGCTTTTTTCATTGATTGCTTTTGAAGTATATGTTCCTTCTTCATAATTGACATTTTGCGTGCAAATAAAAATTGGTTTTGTATTGTCTGGAATGATTATCATTTCTTCATAGTTTGGTTGTACTACTGTATTTCCTTTTGTATCAATTACACCCCATTTACCACCTTCGTAAACTGCGTAATATGCTAAGGAAAATGCCTTGTCATTAAGGTTAGAATCTCCTTTTAATAATTCTTTAATTCCTATAAAAAACATAATAATGACTAAAAATGCCATAATTACCGCAATTACTTTTTTTATATTTAACTTTTTTTCCCCGTTATATCTTCTTGCTCTAGTTCTTCTCATTTTTTATATCAATCCCTTCTTGCCTACTTTATTAATGTGCCTTTAAAGGTATAAGTTTATTTTTTGTTCGGCAATTTTTCCTCTTCTTTACTATACCATATTTTGCCATAAAAAAACAAGGTTTTACACCTTGTTTCTTTTATTTTTATTATTTTTGTACCAAAAGTGACAGATGTACCAAAAGGAAACGTCCCCAATGGTACCCAATGGTACTTATTTTATTTTGGCGACGATGACTGTCATGTCGTCTTTTGGTTTGCCGTAGTTGTTGTCGATGGCCTCTTGCAATATGATGTCGGCTATTTTTTGTACGTCGTCGGTTTCTATTTCTTCTAATAGGAATTTTAGCCATAGTTCTTTGTTTGTGTATTCTTCTGAGGATTCTATTATGCCATCTGTGCACATTACTAAAATATCGCCTACTTGTAAGTCTTTATCGTATACGACTAGGTCTATGTCGTTTAGTATTCCCGCTGGCAATGATAATGATTTTAGTACTTGTACGTTTCGTCCGTTTTTTATGTATGTTGGACAGGCTCCATTTTTTATGAATTCTAGGTTGCCTGCGTATAAGTCAAATACTCCCAGGTCTAGTGTGGCATACATTTCTTCTTCGCTTATTGTGTTTAGTGTAGAGTTTATTAGTCTTAAGGATGAGTCTTTGTCAAAGCCAGAGGATAACAATTTTTCTAGCATTGTTATTGCTGTTTTACTTGCTTTTTCAGCTTCTTTTCCTGATCCTTTTCCATCGCTTAATGCTATTAGGTATTTGCCGTCTTCTAGTTTTGTTTGTAATAATGTGTCACCAGAAATGATAGATTCTGCTTTGGTTTGTTTTGCTATTCCTATTTGTAGCATTTGCTTGTCTTGCGCTAAGTAGGTGTATACACATTCTTGTCCTTTTTGTCTAAGGGCACATTCTTGTTTTTGTAAAATCATGTTTTCTCCATATATTTTGCTTAAGATTTTGCCCATTTTTTTGACGTCACAAGCTGGTTTTTCTAGTGTTTCACAAGGTTTTGTGTATAATACTACTTTTCTTCTTCCTGATGGTTCTTTTTTTATTGTAATGTTTTGTACTTCTATTTCTTTTTCTTGCAATAAGGTTTTTATTTTTTCTTTTTCTTTTTGGTCATAATCTGTGCTTTCTTCTTTTTGCTCTATTTCATTTGCTAAGTTTCCAATTGCTTTAGATACTTCTTCTAATTGGCTAGATACTGCTTTTTTGTTTTCGTCTAGTTTTTTCTTCCAAATGAAGTTTAGTTTACTTACTTTATATGAATAGTTTATAGTTTTTACAATTTGCTCAATGTCTTGTTCTACTTTGTCATTGATATATTCTTTTTCATATCCAATAATGTAGTTATTGTGCATTGCAAGTGTGTCTAGTAAATCTCTTCTGGTTATTTTTTCTTTTTCTAATAATATTTCAAAAATGTCTTCTAGTAAATTTTCTTCTGGCATGTATATATCATCAAATAGGATATTTTCTTCCATGCCTTCCATATCATTTTCTAGTTCTTTTTCAAATATATTGAAGTTGTCCTCTTCTTGTTTTTTTAGTTCTTCTTCGTCTACTATGGTAGCTGCTGCTTCTTGATATGTTTTTGCCATTTCAAAGATAGTTTCTGACATACTATTTAGTCTATAAACTGCTTCTTTATTTTCTTCTAGTGTATGTCCTGTATTATCTGGTAATAGTTTTACTTTTCCATATAAGTCTTCTATTTCAATTTTTATGCTTTTTGGCACTGCTAGCAAACCTAAAGATGCAATTAGTATTTCTTGCATTGCTATTAGTGAGTTCGTGTTTCCATTTGTTATGTATGATACTAGAATATTTCCTAATATGAAGCCCATTATAACTCCTATTTTTCCTAGACGTTGAAATATTCCTGCTACCATTCCTGAAAGTGCATAAGTTGCAATAATGCTAGGCTCTAGCCCTCCTATTATGCCTATTACACTTCCTATTGTAACTCCTGATGTTGCTCCTACTAAGATGCCATTTTTCCAACCCATTATTAGTACCATTAATATGCATAGTATATTACGAATTGAATAGCCATAAATACTAACATTTCCGATTGAACAAACGCTTATTGCTACCATTAAACTAGCGCCTAATACTTCCTCTACTGAATAAGCTCTACGTTCTCCTAAGTTTGTAATAACACTTATACTATTTACAAATATTTTATAGAAGATGTAACTAGCTATACTATAAATTAGTCCAAGTAGTATGTCATAAACCATAACGTCTCTAAAAAATACTGGTAATACTTGCACTATAATACAGCTAATAAATAAACGAAGTCCTAATTTTCTTTTTTCATTATTTTCTGATTCATATTTTGGAGCTTTTACTAATATGCTAACAAATACTAATAATAGTATTAGAAGTACGTTTAGCATAGCTGATGCACCAAAAGATAAACCAGTTCCAAGTAAAACAAGAAGGCTAACTATTCCAATTGGAATGCTACTTGCTAAAATTGCAACTAATATTGCTATTCCAAATGGCGCTAGTTCTTCATTTCCTCCAAAACTAACAAAAGAAAGTAAAAATGACATTATATATAATAGCACCATTTTTTTTGTAAAACATGCTTTTATTACTTCTTTTATTTTCTCTTTTTTATTAAGTTCAACATCCTTTTCAAGGTTTTGATTTTCCTCAAAGTCCTTTGCTATATTTTGAAACATCCTTTACCACCTCTTACTTTTTTAATTTCTCTCTTGTGTTATATAACTAATTTTTTTGCATTGTTTTCATTTTGTATTTTAACTTTTAGCATCTATTTTTCTTGCTTGTCCTATTTTAGTACAAATGATGCTCATTATTTGTCGTTTTTAGGTTTGAAATTAAAAAAGTTTTTTACAACTTGTGATATTTTTTTCTTTTTTTATTTTTTATCTCTCTTTAGTTTTCTTGTATTTTATCGTAAAATGTGGAAAAATACAAGATATTATAATAAAAAACACCAAAAACTTAAATTAAAGTTTTATGGTGCTTTTTTGTTTGTTTTTTACTTTGAAAGAACGCTTTTACTTTTATAAAGTTAGGTTTTTTTAATATCAAATTTCTATATAACCTAAAACACAATTATAAATTTGGTGTTTCGGTTATTAAATAGAGTGTTTTTGTATATTCTACATTATCCATAGTTAAAGAAAAAGTAATTTCTGTAGGTTCTTCTAACTCCTCTTCTACAACCATATAATAATAACATTTTCCTTTTCCTACTTTACATGCTATTCCAAAACCTAAGGAGAGCTTTACATCCTTTTCTTCATTAAAGCATAAAACAATGCTATCTCCTTCTTTTAAAGTATATTCTTGCTTATCTTCTAGCAAAATTCCTTCTTTGGTATTACAATTCCAAACTGTTAAAGTAGGCTCATTCCGATTTACCGATTTTGCCCAATTTAACATAGTTTGTATTGTTTCTGTATTTGCTATTTTAGAATTCTTTTCTTCTATTAGTCTTACTCTAGCTAGCTTTTGAGGAGCATTTTGATTTTTTTGTGCATCAACGAGACTAGCTATTATAAGAACTAAAATGAAGATAATTACAAATTCCATTGCAAAAATCTTTTTCCGTTTCTTATTCATTGTATCCTCCTTTAGTTAAAGAAAAATTCTTATAAATATGCAACAGACGTTATTATATCATTTTCTTTTAATTCCGTCAATCCGAATACAAAAAAATTTTGTAAACAAAAAAGCGATATAAAAATCGCTTTTTGTTTACTTTTAGTATTATTTATTTAGTACCTTTTTCTTAATAAAGATAATGCCTCCTATAATAATTCCTGTAGCTACTATTACAATAATTGAAATAGCTATGTAAATACCTGCATTACCAAATGGTGGTAAGATTTTTACTACTTCTGCCATATCGGTATCTAGTTCTTGTGGTTCTTTACTTGGGTCTTGATTTCCGACAACTGAGAATTCATTTCTTCTACCTACTGTATTGCTTGTTTTTACTATCTCTACAAGGTTACGATAGCTTAAGTCATCCGTATCATTTTCTGAAGTTATTACTTGTGTTAATACTAATGGAACACTAACACTATCTTGTGCACCTTTGTTTAATTTTTCTTTATATAATTTTGGTACTAAATTTGCATTTAGTTTGTCTGTTATAATAATCGTATTATAATTTTCTACTTGACTTTCTAATGTTGCATTTATTAAGCCTTGAGTTTTTAAGTCTGCTAAATTTATTGCTTTCCAATTACTATTGTCTTTTTCATAGAATTGTAAATTGTTTGCTACATAATCAATAACTTGATTTGCTTTTGTAGTAACTACATTAGCTGTATTTCCTACATTTCCTGTATAATAGAATTTATTTTCTTTATAATCTACTTCTCCTATGTTGCTTACTGTTATTTGGTAAGTAATTTGAATGGTTGCACCATGCATTAATTCTTCATCCAATGTTAATTGAACTAAACCAGACTTACTTGCATTTTTATTTCTAATATTTTGTAAGTTTCCAAATTTACTTGGGTCCATTTGATTTTTGCTATAACCTTCACTATATGCTTTATGTCTCTTCCATAATACGTTATTTGTCTTATCTGAAGCATCAAATAGTATAGAACCATCTGCTAAAGTAAGTTTTACATTTGTTACTTGCTTATCTATAACAAGTTGTGCTTTTGGTCTTTCCTCTAGTCCTAAATCTACATTGTTAATTGCATAAGATGTTTTATTATTTACTACTTGATTTCCTGTTTGCTCTCTATTATACTCTATTTCCATAACCATAACGCCAGTTTCAGCTCTCATTTGTGTATTTGCCATTAAGTCTTTTAATAATTGTTCTCTATTATTCATAGGAGTATAATCTGTTTTGTGAGATGCTAATACTTCTGCAATATAGTTTGTAACGTCATTATCAGAATAATCATTTACAGCATTTCTTCTACTTTCAATATCTTTTGCATCTGATACGTTATTTTTGCTATCTGATGCTGCTATGTCATATAAGTATCCTTTATGTTGTTCTGCTGATTGTCCTGCTTTTGCTGTTTCGTTGTTTGATGCATCTGCATTAAATGTAGGAATTGTTGTTACTATATCTTCTTCGTTTGTTATCTCTTGTCCTAAGTTCCAAGTTGGTGGTAGTCTCCATGTATAAGTTTTATTTTGTGTAATTTCTTTTTGATAAGTAGTAGACTTATAATCTTGACCATTATAAGATTTTTCGTTTAATCCGCCTAAATTTAATGCACTTGGTGTTGCTGTTTTTACTGTATCTCCATAAATAAATCTTACTACATATTTACCTGGTATGAATGATTTGAATGCATAATCTCCATCATGTTGATTTCCAAAATTATAATTTGCTACTAGACCATTATAGTTAATAATTGGAGTAGTGCTACTTGCTGTTCCGGAACCATTTTCAAATGTTCTCCAAATAAACTCAGTTCCATTTTCCATTAATTCTACTAATTGTACTGTAACACCATTAATACGTTTTTCATTATTTTGTTTGGTACCATCTCCTGTTGCTGTTACTCCGTTTTCCTTTCTTTCGTCTTCCCATACTGTTCCTGCAATAACTCTGTTTGCTGAATCATCTCTGTATAGTCTTAAACGAAGATTTGGCGCTTTATCGGTGTCGTCTTCAAAGTTTTGATATCTTATTGTTCCATCTTTTGGTACATCTTGTGGATTAATATTACCTGGATTAGAATCTCTATCTACAATTCCTGCTGCCATTCCACCTACATTTCCTGCATTTGGAATAGTTGTTCCTGGTGCATATTTAGTAGAATATCCGTTGATTTCTATGATATTTTCTTTTCCTACACCATCTAGTGCTCCGCTTTGGAAGTTTTCATCTAATTTTAACCAAGCTTCATTATCTCTTGTATCTTTCTTTACTTTGAATGTTAAATAAACATAGGCTGTTTGTCCTGCTTTTAAGTATTCGCTATCTAGTCCTTCTATGTATAATTTATCATAACCATTTAATGTTGTTTGTGTTGCAGTTCCATAACGACTGTTGTCTTGTTTTCTTACTGACACCCTTGCTCCGTTTCTTTCAAATTGGATATAAGAACGTGAATCTACATATTCATAATCTTGGTCAAAATAATCTACTAACTCATTCACTCTCATTTGAATACTTAATGATTGATTACGTACCATTATTTTATATGTTACATATACTTCTAATTCATCTGCTTTTGCTTTTCCATATTGTGCAAAGTTTGCACCATAATTACTTACTTTATAAATATAGTCTGATTTATAGATTTCTCTTGAATAATTAGTATTGTAATAAGCATCTGATAATCTTACACTAATATCCCAAGTACCATCTGCATCTGGCTTATTCTCTAATGTATTGTAAGTATATACTTGTTTTTGTCCATTAATTTCCAATGTTACTTTTTCAATGTCCTTCTTAATTGCTAAGTCTGATTCTTGTCTTGGATGTAAACCTAAATTAATATAGTATGCTGCATCATATAATGTAAATACTGATGGTGTTAATGAGCTTCCGTATTGCATTCTATCAATAACAAATGAGGTTGGATATGGATAAGTATCATAAATACCATTTCCGCTTCCTGTACTTGCCTTAATTCGACAGTCTTTTACATATTGAATCATTTTTTGAGTTGTAGGATCTGATGAATTTTCTAAAATTAAATTTCCAAATCTATCCATTACAGGCTGTCTTGTTTTACTATATTGTCCATTACTTCCTAATGTATAACCTAACAATTCTTGCTTTGTAAAGGTTTGATTTTTACCTGCTAAGCCTGTATAGTTTTCAGGTGATGATCCTATGGTTTCAAATCTATTGTTGTATGCAATTCTATCATTTCTAATATCGGTTGCATTAGAATTGGTTGTCCAGTTAGTTCCTCCCCATGTATTTGATGCAGAGTAATTTGTTGGTTCGTAATATTGTCCATTATATGTGAAAGTTACATAGTATCTAGTCATAGCATTTAAGTTGTTAAATCTATATTGTCCATTGTCATCTGTTGTTGTTGATGCAATATGTCTATTATCTGAAGAATATAAGTCAACAATGATATTTTGAACTCTATCTTCTGCATTATCAAAAATTCCATTTACTATACTTTCTTTTCCTCCATCTTTATCTACCCAAACATATCCTCCAAGATTCATAGTTAAATCGATGGAATTAGAAATTGTTGCGTCTCCCCAATTTTTAGATAAAGCAGCACCTGCTTCTCCGCCTCCTTCTTCTGTTATTTCTATTAAAGTTTGTGCGTCGTAATAACCTATAACTACATTTCTATAATGTGATGAAATGTGAATAATTTTACAATTTTCTACTATATCTATATCTTTTCCCGTTTTTGGATCTTTACGAGTCCCCACAACAGTTTCATGTTCTTCTTCTTCTTTGATAGAATATCCTACAAATTGATGGATATCTCCTATTCCTTGATTTATTGTATAGCTTGCAGATGTATTTGCTAAATATGCAAATTCTATATTAAAACTTACAGAAGAAGGGTTTCCTGCTTCATCTGCATTAAATTTTAAGAAGAATTCTTCTCCTGCTTCTGGATAATTTCCATTACTTGTAATTACTTCAGTTGATACTTTATTTCCATTTGCTCCTATTACATAAATATCTTTTATAAAAGAAAATCTATGATCATTTAAATAATTAATTCTGTATGGTCCTATTGTATAACTTCTGTCATTTTGGTTGACAATTACTTGCGGAGTAGTATCTAAGAAATATGGATTATAGTTTGTTAGTTCACCTACTACATTTTGGTAAGCATACGCCTCTTGTAATAGACTTTGTGCTTCTTCTGGTCCAGATAATATGTTACCTTGATTTAAAGGAGAACACCATATTGCATCTTGTATCAATTGTGCTGTTGCACTATCACTTACTGTTCCTTGATAGTTTCCTCTAGGATAAGGTGGTGTTACCCATGAACCAGCACTTAATAAATAAGATTCCCAAGAATTACTTTTACTTTCACTTCCTGTTTGGTGATATTGTGGTGTTGTACAATATGGAGTAGCCTCCATAAAGAAACTTGCATTTACTCCTAATACTTGCATAGCGGAACTTTTATTATTCCAATTCGTGCTTGCTCCATAGTCATACCATATACCAGAACCCACTCCAGCAATTGCTTGTTCTTCTACATTCATGTGATTCATAATTTCTAGTTTAATCCCAGTTTCCACACCAACTATTACTGCGTCTGGATCACCATCACTTTCTCCACATGATGTATTCATATGTACTGTCACTTCTGTTCCATCTGAATCTCCTGGTTGATTTGCAGGTGAAAAACGTAAAGCGTGACCTTTTTGAATACAGAATGTACCACCTAATGCACTATTTGCGTTTGGATTTCCTTGCATCATTAATTCTGATTTTCCTGTATATGGATCATTATGGTGTGAATTACTTACGCTTAATGCAAAAGATTGCTGTGCTATTACAAGGCATATAATAAATGCTACAATACTAATTGCTATTTTTATTTTTTGCTTCATATATTTTTACCTCCTTTCCTATCTTAATACTTTCTTTTTAATGAAGTAAGCTCCTACTCCAATAATTGTTATAATAGATATACTTAATCCTACAAATAAGATAGTTTCACCTGTTTTTACAGTAACTAATACGTCTGCTGAAGAAATATCATCTTCATTTGACATTTTATTTCCTGCAGTAGAATCTATATCTTGTATGCCTAAATCGTTATAAGCTTCGTATATTTCTGCCGTATTGTTGTATATGCCTAAATTATTTTCTGATAGTTTTTTACTTAATAATAAAGTTACTTCTTTGCTCTCTCCTGGATTAATGATAGTATTTGCTAAACTTGAATTATAGATTGTTCCATTTGTATCTGCATACCAATCTTTATTTAATTCTGAATTAAATTTCATTTCTGTTGGTATATAATCTGCTATTTTCTTTACATATCCAGATATTGCTCCCTCGTTGCTTACTTTTATTTTATACTCTACTAAAATAGTTGTTTCATTAATACGTTTTCCTACTAAATCTCTTTTTGCAAGTTTTACATCTTCATAATTATAAATTGTTGTTCCAGTAGAATCTTGTACTGTTATTTTAGAAACTGTTTTATCTAATTTTAAGTCAAATTTTGGATTTTCTACTAAACCTATGTCAATGTTGTAGATGTTTTTATCTGAAATAGTAATTTGTTCTGTAATAGCTGCAATTCTTTTTTCTCCATCTAATGTAATTTCTGTATCTATTCCATCTGAATTTTTTGTTTCATCTACTTTTTCTGCATGGTAAGTAGTTGCACTATAGTTTGCAACATCATATAAGAAGATAACTGTATAAGTTCCTTGTTTTATTCCTGCAAATTCATAAATTCCATCTGCGTTTGTTACTTGTGTTACTCTATTACCTTGTCCATCTGTTACTAAGTTACCACTTGTTTTATCAAATAACAACACTGTTACATTTTCCACTGGCTCTTCGTCTATATCTTTTACACCGTCTTTATTTTTATCTTTCCAAACTTGACCTGCAATTCTTCGTGTATTCTCTTCTGGAATTTGTGGATTTTCTGAATCTTCTGGTTCAGGATATACTGCTTTTTCAATTGTATGTGTTATAGTATTAGATGTTAATGTTCCTATCATATTTGAAGAAATACTTGCATTGCTTGTTACTGTTGCATTTTCTTCTAATTCCTTAGCAATAACATTAATTGTAACTTTTGCTGTTTGTCCTTTTTGTAAACTAAAGGATGCTTGTACGACATTTCCTTCATTCATACCATAATAACTATTTTTATAATCATCAATTTCTACTGTAGTTATTATATATTGTAGTTGTTCTGGTATTTTAGTTTTTAATGTAATAACATCTGTTTCTCTACCACCTGTATTTGTAATTTCATATTTGTAACTATAGTCTTCCCCTGCTGAAATTGTTGCTTTATTAGCTATGGTAGATGTTTGTGAAATATCTACTTTTGCTTTTCCTACTTGATTTACTAATTTGTTTGATGTTTCTTCTGCTATTCCTTCGGCTTTTACAGTAATAGTTGCTTCAATTTGTTTTTCATAAATTGATTGAGGTAAAGCATCAACTATAGTTGTAATTTGAATTGTACCTTTTATAATCTTATCTGAATTGATTGTTAAGGTTCTTGTTTGTTCATCGTATGTAATGCCTTCTCGATCGTATGTAGATTCTTTAGTATCTACATCGTAAATGCTAATAGTAGCATCTTGATAAGTTAGTCCTTCTGGTATTACCATAGTTACTGTAGTATTTTCTACATTTCTATTATAATCATATAAACCTACTCGATAGTTATATTCTAATTTTTCGCCTTCACTTAGAATTTTGCTTGCGCCTTCATTTCTTGTATATGCTTCTATTTTAAAGTAGGCTTTCTTTACTGTATTTTTTACTTCGGCTGTTTCTATTTGTTTTTCTAAGTCGGTTGCGTTAATAACTGCTTTTACACCTATTTGTGTTTTATATTCTGTATCTGTATGTGTAAATTCTGATTTATGATAAGTAATTGTCTTTCCTTGATATTCACCTTGTGCATAATGTGTTTGATCTTTACAAATATCTTCTACAGTTAGGTTGTTTACTATTACCCAGAATGTTTGTGTTTTTGTTTCTCCAACTGCGATATTTCCAAATTCATAATTAAGTTTTGTTCTTGTTGTGTCTTGTGTATAGTAACCTTCTCCTTCTTGGTCTGCAAATTCTACATAAGTTACACAACTTGGTAAATCAACACCTGCTACTACATTTTCTGCTACTTGTTTTCCTGTATTGGTTACTGTTAATGTATATTTAATAAATTTTCCAGTTGGTACTTCTACATTTCCTTCTATATTAGAAGAAAGTTTTGTTTCTAATACTGGTCCTGTTGATGTAGCAATACCTGTTTTAGTTGCTATTGCTCTTTCTTGAGTAGTTCCTGTTTGTAAATTATTATTGAAATATACAGCATAAGTTTCATAAGATGCTTCGTTGTGTTGTAAATTTGCTGGTATTTCAGCTGTATAGTTGAAGTTTATAGCTTCTGCTGTGTTTAATGTTGTGTTTTCTAATACAATTAAATAAGATTTTACTTCTGCTAGATTTTCTGGTGATGTTGTCCAGCCATTTGAAGTTTCATTTAAATCTTTTGTTGCATTTGCATTTGTAGAATAATATGTTTTTACTTTGCTTGATTCTATATTGTTTACTGAAATATTGCTTGTTAGTGGCATATTAATTGTAGAACCTAAATCTTTTCCAGTAACAATGTCAGTATTTCCCTTAAAGTTTGTTCTTCCTAAAATACTAATATTTTCTATTGTATTATTATAATTGTTAATAACATTCATAGAGAAGTTAGTATTTCTTGCAGGTGCAACTGTTTCAACTATTGCTGTTTTTTCTTCTCCACTAATAGATGTTAACTCTTGTGCTCCTTCTGCATAGCCTGATACAGTACTTGTTGTTACTACTCCTGTTGGTGCTACAAATTTTATTTGTGTAGATACTTCATTTGTTTGAGAAGCATTTTTACTTGTAGCATTATTTATGTATTGCATTGTTACTTTATCTTCTTTATTTGGCGTTAATTTGTTTACTGTAATATCTGTTGTGATTACTACATTAACACCTTTTGATACTGATGCTAAAGTGTATTCTGTTTGAGTTCCTTCTAATACAACTACTATTGTTTTACTTCCATCTGCATTTTGTACTACTTCATAAGATTTAGCTGTTAGCTTTGAACCTTCTTCAGTAAATAATACTTCTATGTCTTTTACATTAATTTGCTCAATATAGTTTGGTAGTGTGATTTTTAATGTAGGGTTTTGATATAACATACAATTTAAAGTATCTGTTTTTAATATTGCTGTTATTTTTACATCTTGATTTGTTACTACAGTTGATAATTGGTTACTATCTATGTTAAGTTCTGCTTGTAGAGTTGGTTCTATAAGTGTGATTTCTTTGTTCATTGTTTGCTCTACAAAATTTATTTCTGCGTTTCCTACTCTTCCTACTACATTTAATTCTAGTTTGCTTATATTTTGCATTTGTGATTGTGTGTAGCTATTTTCTGCTTTTATTGATTTTGTAATTGTAAAGTTGATTATTCCTTCTACTTGTGGCTTAGTTGTCTCTATTCTTAAAGTATTTACATTGTTTTTTGAAACATCTACATTTAATTTTCCTTGTTTATCTGCTTTAGTTTGTGCATCGATTTGAGCTATCTTTGTGTTTCCTACATAGAATGCAACTTCTCCTTCTTGTCCAAATATTTTATCGAATACTTCTTTTTCAATACTAATAGTTTTATAATTATTTTCAGTTGCTTCCGCTTTTTTATTTTTATTTGTTATAAAGTTATCTTTTTTAAGTTCTAGTACTACTTTATCAATTAATTGTGCAAGTCCAATATTAGCTGATATTGTTTCTTGATATTCTGTTTCTATTTTGTTACTTGTTTGGTAATTTGCATATATTTGACCTTTGCTCAATTCTTCTACATTTGTTTTTAATTCAAAGTCTACTAAACTTCCTATTTGATCTTTTAATGTAATTTCTCCTTCAAATGTTTTTGCTACTGTTGCTTCTTGTTCTTCATAAGTTGTTATTGTATTAACAGCATTAATAGAAACTTTATTTCCTTCTTCTAAAAGACTATTTAAAGTTTCTTCTGAATATAAATATGTAATAATAAATTCATCTTGTGCTTGTTTTTTCCATGAGATTTGATTTTGCTCATCTGCTTCATTTTTTACATTTATTATTAATTTGTTGTTATTTTCATCATAGTTATAATTTTCTTGTGTAAACTGAAGTCCTGTTTCATCTCCATTTGTTGCCTTTGTAGTATTTGCTACTACTTTTACTTGTTCTGGCTTATTACCATTAATAATTGGTACTACAATTTCAATTTGGTTTTCTTTTACTGGTAAAATATTATCTTTGATTGAAGATTGTACTTTTGTTTGAAAAAGTAAGCCTTTGTTTTCATTAATGTTGTAAGGAACAAATTTTGAAACTTGCATATTAAATTGTGCTTCTTTTTCTTTTTTCCATACTAATTCTAATGAAATTTCTTTTTCTATTTGTTTCTCTTTACCTTTTCCATCAATATAGGTTGCAGTTAATTTAACTGTATTTTTCTTATTTAATTGTTCTATTGAAATGTTTTCGGTTTGTAATATTTCAATAGGAAGTGCTACTTCTATGACATTTCCGCATTTTACTTGGCTAAAGTAAATTTTGTTTGCTTCGATTTTTTCAATTTGTTTATTATCTATATTCTTTATTGTAAAATTAGCATTTTCAATTGTTACTACTGCATTTTTTAAATATCCTGCTTCTTTTACTTGAATTGCAGTATATAGATAATTTTCTTCTCCTATTGTTTTTGTAGCAGAATGCTCTTTTTTATTTTCGTTCATAAAATAAGCATCAAACTCTACATTTTTATTGTTTGTTGGTTGTAGTGTTTGATTTCCTAAATTACTAGCAAATGCTTCTCCTAATATGCTTACATTAGTCATCATTAGTATTAATACTAAGATAGTTGCTACTATTTTTGTACTTTTTTTGTACATAGAAATTCCCTCCTATTTTTCTTTTTATTTACTTTGTTTATTTTTTATTTATTTTGTTTCTGTATTTTTAATATAAAAAAACAATTGGCTATCTTTTATTATACGCCTTTTTTTAGTATTTTTCAATACTTTTTTGTCGTTTTTTAAACTTTTTATGTTTCGCTCTCTTTTTATCTACTTTTTCTTTATTTTTTAAATTCTTTTAGACGCAATTTCCCTTAATTATTTATTTTTTTATATTTTCTTATATTTTTTTTTATTTTTCAAGTGCTGAAAGCCTAGCAACGTGTGTTATATTGCTTTTTCCTTTACGGAAGCTCCCTTTACTCTCTTTATATTAAATTTTTATTACAATATTACAAAATTTGTAACACTTTGAAATATTCTTGCATATCATTTGTTAAGAGGTGATTGGATGATGAAGAATGAGAAAAGTTTTGAAGATGAATTTCCTGATTTTGAACAGTTTACTTCTTCTTTTCATTTTGATGATAATTCTTCTAATTTTGCTAATGATGCGTCTTCTCAATCTAATACAAATAATCCTTTCTCTAATATTGATATGAATACTATTTTAAAAATAAAACAAATTATGGAAAAAATGAATCAAAAAAAGGACGACCCAAGAGCTAATTTACTTCTTTCTTTAAAGCCTTATTTGAAACCTAGTAGAAAACAGAAGGTAGACCAGTATATTGAACTTTTTCAAATGGGCTCTGTAATGGAAAATTTAGGTCCGATGTTCATGGGTGGTGAAAAGACAAAATGATGTATTCTTACCCGTTCTTTGGTTTTCCGCCTTTTCGAAGGCCTTACCATTATTACCCTAACTATTCTTTGCATAATGATATGCAAAATAAAAATATGAGAGCAAATTCAAGCTCCCCTAGTAGTTTTTCTGCAAATAAAAAAGAAAACTTTCAGGAAAATTTACATACACCAAATTTTTACAATAATAATACAATGGGACATCAATTTTCTAATTTTTCTAGTTTTGTGCAAGATTCAAAGATTAATGCTTCTAATTATTCAAATAATTCAAAGATTAAGTCTTCTAATGATTTTCAAAATTTTGAGGTTGAACAAGAGGAGTGTTTTGAAATTTTGGGCTTAAAGCTTCACTTTGATGATTTGCTTTTAATTGCTTTGCTGTTTTTCCTTTATAAAGAAGATGTAAAAGATTCTTATTTATATGTTGCACTTATTTTGCTGCTTTTGAGCTAAAAGAAATGAATGAAAATATTTTGATTTTAATAACGAGGGTATTTTCTTTAGAGGAAATAAACATATTATAATATTAAAAAAAGGAAAAATTTGGACTCGTCCTAAATCTTTCCTTTTTATTTTATTCTACTATCATTTCATTTTGTTCATTTATATAGGCATAACTTAATTTTGCTCCTTCTGTTTCTTGTTTCTCAAATTCTTTTATTTTGTCTGCAATACGGATTTGTGGGCAATCTATGATGTTAGCTGCTATGATGGCTTTTCTATTTCCCTTAGCTCCTGCATGCGCTAAACCTCTTAAGTCTCCTAAAATAACTATATTTTCTCCTGCCATAATTTCAGCACCTGCATTTACATCTCCAAGAATTACTACACTTCCTTCATATTCTATTTTTTGCCCTGAACGCAATGCTCCTTTATAAAAGGTTGTTTCAGAAGATTTTATTTCTTGTTCAAAACCTTTTTTTATTCCATGAAGTCCTAGTGTTTTTGGACTTTCAAATTCGATTGCTACATCTATTTGTTCTTCTATGATTTTTTGAATTTCTTCCATTTCTTTATTTTTTAATATTTTTCCTACTACTTTTATAGGTGTGGTGTCTCCTTTGTATAATTTTTTTAAGTCTACTATTTTTTCTTTTAAACATTCTAAAATTTCATTTTCTTCTGCTTCTTCGTTTATTTTTATCCATATTTCATTTGTCTTTAGTTGAATGGTTATACAATTTTTCATTTTTTGTTTCATTCCTTCCATTTAATTTTGTATTTGTGTTGTTGGTTTTGCACTCATATCTTCTGTTACTTTACTTGCATTCATTCCAAAGTATTCTGCTATCATATCTCTTGCAGGTATTGCTGCATTGCTACCACTTTGTCCATTTTCTATCATTACTACTATTGCAATTTCTGGTTTCTCAAATGGTGCAAATCCTACGAACCAAGCATTTGTTATGTCTTTTCCATTTTGGTCTTTTCTTTCTGTTTGTGCTGAACCTGTTTTTCCTCCTACTTCTATGTTAAAGTTTTTGAATATGGAATATGCTGTTCCTCCTGATTCTGTAGTAACTCCTTTCATTCCTTCTAATACTGCATTTAAATTTTCTTGTTTGAAGGTTACTTCTTGTTCTGGTTCTTCTTCTATTCCAATACGATTTTTTAAGTATTGTTCTACTTCTTCTTTTGGCACTTCGTTTCCATTTGCGTCTATAACAGATTTTATGATGCTAACATCAATGTTTTTTCCTCCATTTGCAAGTATGCTTGTGTATTTTGCCATTTGTATTGGTGTGAAGCTATTGTTTCCTTGCCCAATGGCTGCTGGAAGTGTGTCTCCTCCGTTCCATGTTTGTCCAAATTTTTTGGCTGTTTCTGGTGTTGCTATATAGCCTGTTTCTTCTCCTAATAATTCTACGCCTGTTTTTTTGCCTAAGCCCAATGCTTTTGCATATTTTTCTAAGTTGTCTATTCCTACTCTATAGCCTACTTCATAGAAGAAATAGTTGCAAGAGTGTACGATTGCTTCGGTTACGTTTAAAGGTCCATGTCCATAGCCATAAGCATAAGTCCAACATTTTGGCTGATAATCTGCATATCTTCTATAAATTCCGACGTCATTAATTTTTTCGTTTAGGGTAATTGCTCCTGTTTCTAGACCTGTTATTGCAGTTACCATTTTAAATGTTGAGCCTGGTGAGGTGGTAGAGGCTATAGCTCGGTTAAAGAATGGTTGTTTTTTTGCATATACTGATTCTTCTTGTTTTGTGTAGTAGTTCCATTTTTCGGTGCTTATACCGTTTGTAAAGTCACTTGGATCAAAGTCTGGATAACTTGCCATTGCTAAGATTTCTCCTGTTTCTACTTTCATTACTACAGCTGATGCCCCTGTTATTTCTATTTGCTTTTCTTGTTCTATGCTTTGAATGCTACTTTTTAATGTGTTTTCTGTAACTTGCTGTAAATTGGCATCTATGGTTAAAATGACATTACAACCGCTAATTGCTTGTTCTGCAACGTATTCGTCTGTAACGGTTCCATCAACTGCCATGTCAATTTGCCTTTTACCATTTTCACCTTTTAAGTAATTTTCCATGATGTATTCAATTCCTGTTCTTCCAATGATGTCATTCATTGTGTAGCGTTCTTTATTTTGATTTAGTTCTTCTTCATTTATTTTTCCAATATATCCTAGTATGTGTGAGGCTAAACTTCCTGATGGATAACTTCTAATTGGCTTTGTGGTAATGCTGACTCCTGGAAAGTTAGCACTTTGCTCGTTTAATTGTGCTATTGAGGTTTCATTTAGATTGCTTGCTAGTTCTACTGACCTTGTACTACTATATCCATTTTTTGATATGTAATAGCGCAACGTCATGATTTTCCTTGCTTCTTGCACATTTTCATTTGTGATTTTATATTTTTCTTTTAGTATTGCAAAACATTCTTCTGCTGTTTTGTTTTCTTCTATATCATTTTCTTTTTTCCATTCTATTTGTTCTTCTTCCTGCGTTGTAAAGGCAAATGGCTCTACTGTAATTGGAAGTGTATCTACATATACATTGTTATTGGCTTCTAATAGTTTTGCTATTCGTAGTAAGGTTTCGTTTAGTGTTTGTGTGTCTATTTTTGTTTTATATAATTCTAGGCTATAGCCTAATTTTGTTGTGGCTAGTTTGTTTCCAGATTGGTCTAATATGTCCCCTCTTGCCGCTTCTAATGTACTTTCTCTTGTAAGCCTTGTGTTGGATTCTTCTCTATATTCTTCTCCATGTACTATTTGAAGATTGAATAGTTGAGCAAAAAGGATGATGAATATGGCGTAGACTAATAAAGATACTATATTGTATCTTATTTTTTGTTTTTCATTATTGGTATTATTCAGTCTAGCCACCTCCTTAATAATAAGTTGTTAATATTTTTGGTTCTTTAAATGTTTCTTCTAAATATTGACCTATTTTTTGTATAATTGGGTATAAAATAATTGTTAAAATTGCATTATAAAATATTTCTATTAGCAAAGTAATAAGAAATGGAAGTGGTTCTATTAAAATTGATAGTTCTATGATTTGCATGATATAACTTCCTAGTTCAAAAAAGCAAGTAACGCCCATTACCATAAGCATAATGGTTATTCTACTTTCCTTTGAAAAGTTTTTGTCTAGGTAACCTGCTACAAAGGCTATAATGCCAAGCATAACTGCATTTATTCCTATTGTTTTTCCAAGGAGTAAGTCACAAAATAACCCTATTATAATTCCGTAAGGAATGCCTACTTTTGTTCCTGCAAAGAGGCTGACAAATAGTGTTAAAATTATGAAAAGATTTGGTTTTATGCTTGCAATGGTAAACCATGAGAAAAAGTTTACCTGAAGAAGGTATGTTATAAAAAATGTTAAAATTAATATTAATATAGCTACGGCTTTTCTCATGTTCCTTCTCCTTGATTTGATTCATTGTTTCCAACTATAACTAACATTGTTTCTAATTTATTAAAGTCTACTGCTGTTTGTATTATGGCATAGCGATCTGTAATGTTTTTTGTGTTGATGATTTGTGATATGGTTCCTATGTGGATTCCTTTTGGATATATGCCTCCTATTCCTGAAGTTTCTACACTATCGCCTTCTAATATTGTTGCTTCTGTTGGAATAAATGTTGCTTTTAGTGTTGAATTTTGTTGTAAGGTTCCTCTTGCTACCATTTTGTCTCTTGAACTGCTAATTGTACAGCTAATGGTGCTTGCTGTATCGATAATGGTTTGTACTTTTGCAGTATGGTCAGTAACAGATATAATGTGTCCTACTAAGCCTTGCTCCGAGATTACTGGCATGTTTACTTCTATTCCTTCTTTTGAGCCAATGTTTATTATTATGATGTCACTATAATTACTAATATCTCTTTGAATGACATAGGCTGGCAATGTTTTATATTCACTATATTTATCTGTTAAATTTACATATTCTCTTAGTGTATCATTTTCTGATTTTATTATTTCTAGTTCTCTTAATGATTGTTCTAATTCGATATTTTTTTTCTTTAATGCTTCATTTTCTTCTTGTAAAGTATTTATATTGCTAAAAAAGCTATTATTTCCTGATATCCAATTTTTTAGGTAAGTAAGCCCATTTTGTATTGGCATAATAACAACGCCTAGTGCGTTTTCTATATACGCTACATCTTGTATTTTTATGTTGGAAATAATGACTATTATGATTAAAATAACAATAGTAATGATAATGCCCGTTATACTTGTTTTTTTGTTTTTATACACTATTTCTCACCCTTCTTGTTTTTTATTAATCTGTTTTTTTATTTGCTTTTCTTTTTATTTTTTGTATTTACTACTTTATTTTAACGTCTTTTTCTTGCATTAATTAGCACTGTTTTTAATCTTTCTAGGTCTTCTATTGTTTTTTCAGTACCTTTTACTACACATTCTAATGGATTTTCTGCTACATATACTGGAATTTCCGTTTTCATACTAAGTAGTTTGTCTAAGTTTTGAATTAATGCTCCGCCTCCCGCAAGCACAATTCCTTTTTCCACTATATCAGATGCTAATTCTGGTGGCGTTTTTTCTAAAGTTTGCTTTACTGCATCTATAATTTCTGATATGGATTCTTCCATTGCTTCTTGAATTTGTGATGAGTAAATTTCTACATTTCTTGGTAAACCTGTTGTTAAGTCTCTTCCTCGTATTTCCATTGGTACGTCTGTCATTAATGGAAGTGCACACCCTATTTGCATCTTTATTTGCTCTGCTGTTGTTTCTCCGATAGCTAAGTTTAATTCTTTTTTGATATAGTTTACAATGTCTTGATCTAGTTCATCTCCTGCTACTTTTAAAGAATGGCTTACTACAATACCTCCTAAAGAGATAACCGCTACTTCTGTGGTTCCTCCTCCTATATCTACTATAATGCTTCCACTTGGCTCTGCTACGTCAAGGTTAGCACCAATTGCTGCTGCCATTGGCTCTTCTATTAAATATACTTCTTTTGCTCCTGCTTGTAATACAGATTCTTCTACTGCTCTTTCTTCTACTTCTGTAATGCCTGATGGTACTCCTACTACTACTCTTGGTCTTGTAACATTGTATCTTTGGCATACTTTTGTAATTAGGTTTTTTAGCATTAATTGAGTTGCTGTGAAGTCTGCAATTACACCATCTTTTAATGGCCTTACTGCTTTTATTTGGTCTGGCGTTCTGCCAAGCATTTCTTTTGCTTCATGCCCTGTTGCTACAATTCGGTTTGTTTTTCTGTCGATTGCTACTACTGATGGCTCTTTTAGTACAATTCCTTTTCCTC
This sequence comes from uncultured Clostridia bacterium, assembly GCA_947627755.1. Lineage (GTDB taxonomy): Bacteria > Bacillota > Clostridia > TANB77 > CAG-508 > UMGS1663. The sequence continues at coordinate 43,901 of CANQXD010000002.1, forward strand.
TTAGTGCTACTAATGTGTTGGCTGTTCCTAAGTCGATTCCAATGTCTTTGCTTTTTATTGAAAATAGTTTCATGTTATTTTTCATCCTTCCTAGTTTTTAACTGTTTAATAATTTGCCTTATATTATTGATTGTTTATGTATTATAATTAGCATTTGTTTTTCTTTTGTTCTTCTTTTAATTTTTGTGTAAAAATACTATGAAATTCGCCGTCTCCTATTATTATATGGTCCAGCATTTGTAATTCTAATAATTTCGCACCTTGCTCAATTTCTTTTGTTATTTTTAAGTCTGCTTTGCTAGGAGTTGAATCTCCACTAGGATGATTATGTACTAAAATAAACTTTCTCATTCCTATTTTTATTGTTTCTTCAAAAATTTTGTTTGTGTTCATGTTTGCAGATGAAATATTCCCATAGCCAATATTTACTATTTTTTGTATAATACTTTTTTCATTTAATACAATTACTTTTATTATTTCTCTTTTTTCATATCTTAATTCTTCCATAAGTAGTTCAGCTACGTCTTTAGGTGTCTTTATAACTGTACGAAAATGAAGTGGCCTTGCCATTCTTTTTGCAAGTTCACATACTGCTTTTATTTGAATTGCTTTTACTTTTCCAATTCCTTTTATTTTTTGTAGTTCGTGTAACGATAGTTCTTGAAGTCCTCGTATGTCTTGGATGTTAGAGGATGCTAAAATGCTTTGGGCTAGTCCAACTGCAGTTTGTTCTTTTGTTCCTGTTTTTATTATAATTGCTAGTAATTCTGCATTAGATAATGTGCTTTCTCCGTACATTTCTAATTTTTCATAGGGCCTTTCTGAATTTGGTAATTGTTTTATAGATAACAATTTTTCTCTCCTTTCTTTGAGCCCTATTTTTTCTATATTTTGCGATATACTAATATTGCTATTATCATTCCTATTATACTTGCTATGTTGATTTTAAATAATAAGCCAAATGATATTTGTACAATGCTTAAGTCTAATTGTACTGGGTTTGATAATCCAAAATCTTGCCCGTAGCCAAGCCACCATAAGAAGTCTACTCTTCCTGCAAGTTCTCCTAGTAATCCCCCTATTACTAAGCCTGATAAAATAAATATTAATAAAATCCATATATTTTTTTCTCTTGTTGCCATATTTTTTTTCTCCTTTTCTGTTTCTTTTGTTTTTAACGCCTTTATTATATATTTATTTTTGTTTTTTTTCTAGTTATTTGCTTTACTTTTTTGATTTCCTGTGGTATATTCTTTAGTACGTTTTTTAATATTTTTTCATATCATATATTAATTACCAAATATTTCTCATTCCTTTTCTTTAAGGATAGTGCTATAATAAAATTATGAAAGACTAGGAGGATACAAATATGCGTTTTGAAAAGTTAAATGAAGATAAAATTAGAATTACTTTAAGTCATGAGGATTTAGTGCAAAAAGATATTGATTTTCATTCTTTTATGTCTAATTCTATGGAATCTCAAGATTTATTTTTTGATATGTTAGAAGAAGCTGAAAAACAAATTGGTTTTGTTACTAAAGATTATTTAATTCGCATTGAGGCTTTGGCAATGGCAGGTGGTGATTTTATTTTAACTGTTACTAGAAGTCTTCCTGAAAAAAGTACGATGAATACTAGAAAAAAAGTACATATTAAAAGAAAGAAAATGAATTTGTCTACTACTCAAGTTATTTGCTCTTTTGCTACTTTTGAGGATTATTGCTCTTTTCTTGATTTCTTTAAAAAGAATGATTTTTCTTATGCTAAGTTGGCAGAAAGTATTTTATTATATGAATATAAGAATGCATTTTACCTTGTATTAAGTGCTCTTAATCCTTCTTATCCTAATTTAAAAAGGTTGATATCTTCTTTAACAGAGTTTGCTTCTTTTGTTGACCGCTCTAATGTTTTTTCAAGCAAACTTTTGGAGTCTGGCAAGTTAATTATGAAGAATAATGCGATTCGCACTGGTATTAAACATTTTGTAAGTTAGTGAATTAATAAGGTTTTGATATTTTTTTATTATAGATTTTTAAATAAAAATAGAGAATATTTTGCCATATAGTTGGTATCACAAATATTCTCTATTTTTTGATTTTTAGTATAAGTAGTTTTGTGGGTTTTGTGCTACTCCATTTACTCTAATTTCTAGATGTAAGTGGTTTCCTTGTGAATTTCCTGTATTTCCTACGGTAGCAATTACTTGACCTTGTTCTACATATTGACCTACTGTTACATTTAATGATGTACAGTGTCCGTATAGTGTTTGAATTCCATTTCCATGAGAGATGATAACATGGTTTCCATAGCCTCCACCATAGCCATATTGAGCAAGTGTTACTGTTCCTGATGCTGCTGCCTTTATTGGTGTGCCTTTTGGAGCGCCTATATCTAACCCTTTATGGCTTCTTCCCCATCTTGCTCCAAACCTAGATGTTACTGTTCCTGCGATTGGTCTAATTAGCGAAATGCCTAAATCTATTTTTTGGCTAGATGTATTCATTCCTGTTGCTGCTACAGTATAAGATTTTTGTACTACTACTTTCTTTACATATAAGTCTGCTACACATTTTTCTACTGTTGCAAATTCTTTTAATTCAGTTTCATATTTTTCTATAATGGATAATTGGTCTTTATTATTACTATCTTTATTTTTTAGTTCATTTACTACTTGCTCTGCTTGTTCAAATGTAGATACATATTCTTTTTCTTCATTTGAAATGCATATTGCATAATATTTGTAGTATGCTTGACCTTGTTCTACTATTTTATTAAATATTTCTTCGTCATTGGTGGCTACATCTTTTTTTAGAAAACAAAGTTTATATTCTGGTAATTGATTGATATCTACAAATGCTATATTTTCTTCGTTTCCTTTTTCTATGTATTCGTTAATTTTTTGTTGTAGTTTGCTTTTGTTTTCACTATATCCAATAAATTCTCCATTTAACGTGACTCTATAGATTGGTTTATAGATATAGGAAATTGCTCCTACTGCTAAAAATGCAGCTAAGAATATTACAATGGTGAATTTTGTCCAAGTACGTATATGAACTATGGTTTTTTTAATGGTACTAATTTGAAACAACTCCTAACTTATTTTTTCACTTTGATAGTGTTATTTTATATAAAGTTGTTTTTTTTTACAAAGTTTATTTTCGCTTATTTTTGTCGTTTTTTTGTATTTCCGTAAGATTATCTCTTTTTTTGTTCCGTATTCTTCCTTTTTCAAAATGCACTCCATTCCTTTAGGGCTTCACTCCATTGGCACTCCATTGGGGACGTTTCCTTTTGGTAGGTCTGTCACTTTTGGTAGGTTTCACTTTTGGTAACTTTAAAAATGAACTTCAATGAGATAGCCTAATACCTCATTGAAGTTCATTTTTCACTGTTTGAATTTCTTTTTCGCTCGCTGCTTGTGCTGGCTTATAATAACCTTTGGTTTGTGCTACTTTGAATAGTTCATATTCAAAGCTTTCGTCGTTATTGCGTATTTGTTGAATTGTTTGCCTTAACTGCATATTTTCTGTTTCTGAAATAACATTCTGATATGTAGTAAGACTTGCTTTTACATTATTTAAAATATCGTTTACCATGGTTTTTTCGTCCATTTTTTTCTCCTTTCTCCTTTTTATTTTTCTCCTGCTCATGTTGTTGTAATGTTTTATCCTTTTTTGAAATATTTTTGTTTTTGGCGATGACACTTAAAATTACGTTAAAAAACGAAATTTTCTGTTGATTTGCTTTACTTTATTTTAAATATCTTATCAATGTCTCTTTAGGAAACGTCCCTAAAGGTACATTTTTAGTTATTTAAAAATGACATTAGTTTTTGTTTTGTGTTTAGGGCATCTTGGGCTGATTTTGTAAACATTTGCTTGATTTGTGGGTCTACTGCTTGTGATGCGTAGGTGTTTAGTTTTTGGTATGAAGTTTCGTGCACTCCTATTAGGTGTCTTAAGTTTTGTAATTCTATTTGTGTTAGGTTTGCCATATTTTTCTTCCTTTCTTTTCACGTTTTGTTATTAGTGTTTCCTTTTTTTGTTGTTTTATACTTGATTTTATTTAAATTCTTATTTTATTTAAATTCTTAATTTATAGTGCTTGACATTTTATGTTAAATTTTGTAAAATACTATTGATATAATTGTACTTTAGGTTATATCCTAATCCAAATTTGCTAACTAGTAAGGTGGATGGGATATTCCTCCTTACTATTAGTTTTACTATATATAACATCATACATCACAAGAGCTAATTAAAGGAGGAAAACATGTTAACTATTATCATTGTTGCGTTAATTATTTTGGTAATTTTTAAAAAACAGTATCGGAATATGTTGGTAGTATTGGTTTTGTCTTTATTCTTTTATTTTGTTACTGCTGCAGCATATTGTTCTAATATTGTTAATGCACGAAGTGAATTAGTGCAAGAGCAGCAACGTCTTCCTGTACTAGAAAGCCAGTTAGAAGCTTTATTATCGGATTTCCGGTATGTTCCTGCAGAAGGTGATACTTTTGAAAAGTTAGAGGCGTTTGAAAATAAATATACTACGCTAACTAATAGCATTGAACAATGCAAGAACGAAATTGCTAGACACCAAAGAAGGGTGAATCCACGTTCTATAGGTAATCAGTTTGCAAGATTTTTACTTGACTTTGGCATTACAGAAAAAATTTTATCGCTCACGCAATGATGTTAAAATAGACCAAGTTTCTTTTGTTTTAAAGAACTTGGTCTATTTTATTCTATTATATTTATTATATTTTTATGCTAAATCTTTACTTATTGTTATTTTTATTTGTTATTTTATCATTATATAGTATTTTATTTTCACTATATTTCTCACTATTTATATAACAATGCTTCGATTTCTTTCCAACTATTTACACGAATAACTCCTTGTTTTTCTAGTTCTTCTTGTGATATTTCTTTATTACTGGTGAAATGAATGGTAAATTCTCATATAAATATTCAAATAATTTCTAAGCCTGCATACTTTGCCATTAAACGTTTATGTCCTGCTTTGTCAAAGTTGATGTCTACTTTTGCATCTTCTCCTTCTTTTTCAATGCTGTTTATTGTGCCTTCTCCAAATTTTTTATGATATATTCTCATTCCTTCTTTGTATTTTGAAATGTCTACGTCTTGTGATGGTTTGTTTAAAGAATTTAAGAAGCTTTCTGCTGTTCGAAATGCAAAACCATTTGTATTTGCTGTTGTTTTATTTCCTATTTTATTAGAAGAATTATTTGCTATACTTGATGCTGCTACATAACTATTTTGTGCTTCTTCAAATTTGTACGTTTTTACTTTTCCTGCATAGTTGGTTCCATAAGACCAACCATAGTTACTGTCTTCAAAGGTTTCTTCTTGCTTACTTTCTAAGTCTCCATAGCCTTCTAGATTTTCTTCTGGTATTTCTCTTACAAAACGAGAAATTGCATTATAACTGGTAGAGCCAAAAATGGTTCTATGTTTTGCACAGGTTAGGTGCAAATATTGCTTTGCTCTTGTAATGCCTACATAAAATAAACGTCTTTCTTCTTCTAACTCTTTTGGCTCGCCAATAGATTTATAGCCAGGGAAGATTCCTTCTTCCATTCCTACTAAGAATACAACTGGGAATTCTAGCCCTTTGGCGCTATGTAATGTCATTAAGGTGACACTATTTTCTGTATCTTCTAGGCTATCAATGTCGCTTGATAAACTAATGCTTTCTAGGAATTCGTTTAAGGAATTGTCTGCAAATTCTTCCTCAAATTCCATTGCTACTGTTACTAATTCTTCTATGTTTTGAAGCCTACTTTCTGCTTCTACTGTGTTTTCTAGCTCTAAGGCTTTTATATACCCACTTTGCTTTAATACCATTTGAAGTAGTTCTGAAATTTGTAATTCTTCTTGTTTTTGTCTCATTTCTTCGATTAAGTCGATGAATTCTTTTGCATTTACAGCTACACGATTTAGCCCGTATTCTCCTGCTTTTTTGATTACTTCATACATGGAAAGTCCTGTTTGATAAGAGATTTCTTCTACATTGTCTAAACTTGTTTTTCCAATACCACGTTTTGGTTCGTTAATTATTCTTTTTAGTGAAATGTTATCGGAAGGGTTTGCAATTAAACGTAAATAACTGATGGCATCTTTTATTTCTTTTCTTTCATAGAATTTTAAGCCACCTACAATTTTGTAAGGAATGTCCTCTCTTCTTAAAATGTCTTCAATGGCCCTTGACTGGGAGTTCATACGATATAGGATAGCAAAATCGGAGTATTCAAAGTATTCTTCTCTTTTTAGGTGATTGATTTGCTCTACAATATACCTTGCTTCGTCGTATTCGTCGTCTCCTTGGTAGATGCATGGAAGATTTCCTTCTTCGTTTTCTGTCCATAATTTTTTGTCATATTTTACTTCATTGTTTTTGATGACTGCGTTTGCTATTTTTAATATATTTTGCGTGCAACGATAATTTTGCTCTAGTTTGATGATTTTCGTTCCTGGGAAGTCTTTTTCAAAGTTTAGAATATTTGAAATGTCGGCTCCGTCTAAAGCTATAAATTCCTTGGTCGTTATCTCCAACTACAGTGATGTTTCCGTATTTGGATGCAAGTATAGTTACTAAGGTAAATTGTGCTTTGTTAGTGTCTTGATATTCATCTACTAAAACATATTTGAATTTGTCTGTATAGTATTCTAAGGCATCTGGGTTTTCCGTTAATATTTTTATTGTGTAGTTGATGATATCGTCAAAATCTAAGGCATTGTTTTCTTTTAAACGTTTTTGATATAAAGTATAGATTTCTCCTATTTTTTCTTTTCGAAAGTCTCCTGCATATTTTACGCAGTATGCTTTTGGTTCAAGCATTTCATTTTTTGCATTGCTAATTTCGGCTAAAACGCTTCTATCCGTAAACATTTTGTCATCTATGTTAAGTGATTTTAAACATTCTTTCATTAATGTTCTTTGGTCTGATGTATCAAATATAAGAAAAGAAGAATCGAAGCCAATTCGGTCTATGTATTTTCTTAAAATGCGCACACAAATAGAGTGGAAGGTTCCCATCCATATATTTTTTGCTGCATCTCCAACTAATTTTTCAATTCTTTCTTTCATTTCGTTGGCTGCTTTGTTCGTAAATGTGATGGCTAATATATTCCATGGTGCAATGTTTTTTTCTGCAATTAGATATGCAATTTTATGGGTTAGCACTTTTGTTTTTCCGCTTCCTGCTCCTGCAATGACAAGGCATGGTCCTTCGGTTTCTAGCACTGCTTCTTTTTGCTTATTGTTTAGTCCTTCTATTAACTCTTGCATTTTTGTTTCATTCCTTTCTGGGTTTAGTAAAGTTTTTTTGGTTTATTTGCTTTTGCCTAAAACAATAACGATTGCATCTGCTTTTCTCATTTTCTATGTTACTTAGTCTATCTTATTTTTTGTTCTTTGTCTAGCGAACATTCAAAATTTTTACAAAAAATTTGTTCTTATTATTTTTTTAGTTTTTCTATTATTTTTTCTAAGCATTCTTTTATTTCTTTTGCACAATGCTTGTACACATTTAAATCATAACCCCAAGGATCTTTAATATCTAAATCTTGCCCTTCTTTATCTATGCCAGCATATTCTTTCATAGTATAAACTTTTCCTTTTAGTTCTGGATATAAATATAGTACATTTTGTTTGTGTGTATTTGTTGCACACAAGATTATATCCATTTCTTTTATTTTTGAATCTCTAATATTAGTGGCTTTATGAGATATAATATCTACATCATAGTCTTTCATAGCATCAATTGCGTTGTAAGTTGCTTCATCTCCTGTTTCTGCATAAATTCCACAAGAACAAACTTCTGCTTTCATTTTTTCTTCTTGCAACATCTTTTTTAACATTCCTTCTGCCATGGCACTTCTGCATATATTTCCTGTACAAATAAACATAATTTTCATAATTTTAATATCCCTTTCTTGCTTTTATTTCATTTTTTATATCAGTAACAAATAAGTTTTATTTTCTTTTTTATTATACCAATTTTTATATTATTATGCTAATAATTTTGAAAAAAAGAGATACATTTTCTGTTATTGGACAAGAAATGTATCTTTTTTTATTTTTTACAATTATTTTTATAGAAAAAAGAAACTTACCAAAAGGGACAGATATACCAAAAGGAAACGTCCCCAATGGTACCAGCAAATAAATGTCTCTTTAGGAAACGTCCCTAAAGGGACATTGCTAGCATACCTAGTAGGAAACCAAATATGTTGCCTACTGCTGTCATTCTGCCGCGATATAAGCTGTTTGATTCTGGCATTAGTTCGCCTGATACGATATATAGCATAGCTCCTGCTGCAAAACTTAAACATATACTTATTACTTCTTTTGAAATTCCTCCTACTAATGCGCCAAAGAATGCTCCTATTCCTGTGGTTACTCCAGATAGTATAACATAGATGACTACTTTTATTTTTCCCATTCCTCCATTTTTCATTGGTACTGCCATAGATATTCCTTCTGGTATGTCATGTAAGCAGATTGCTATGGCAAGTGAGTAGCCTAATGTTATGGATGCACCAAATCCTGAGCCAATGGCTAATCCTTCTGGAAAGTTATGAAGAGCAAGACCTATGCTTACTATGATTCCTGTTTTTAATAAGCCACTTGCTGCATTTTTTCTTATTGGATTTTTATTAAATTTGTTTTGTACTAGAATGTCACAGATAATCATTGTAAGAACTCCAAACATAATGCCAACTAATACATTTAAGATGCTTGCCATTTCCATTGCTTCTGGTATTAAGTCAAAACAGATAATAGCAAGCATTAAACCAGAGGCAAATGCTAGAACAAAACTTAAAAATTTATTAGAGGTTTTTTTGAAGCATACTCCTATTATGCCTCCTATTGTGGTTCCAAAGGTTCCAAAAAATAATCCGATTAGTGTTGTTTTGATTAAATAATCCAATCGTTCCACTCCCTATATAAGCTTTTTTACTATTTTATTGTAAAAGCTTTTTTTTATGCTTATTTTTTGGTTTTCTTTTCTAAAATATATAATTATATTAGTTTAGTGCTACTAAAATATATGGATCCGTAGATGATCCACTGCCAGAACTAATTTTAACTTCGGAATTTAATGTAATAACTGGACGAAGTCCATTTGTTGGTGTCTGATATGCTGGTTCCCACCACCAATCATCTCTATCATTATATGTAGCTTCTTCCATATACACATAATCTTCGTATATATTTCCATCTACCAGATATAAATATTTTTATCTAATTTTAGTCATTATTTGAAAATATAAAAAATAAAATAATTTTATATTATAATATTTATATATTTTGGTTACTCGTAAACATATTTGTTAAGGAGGAAAATTTATATGGAGCTTATTACTGTTCAATCGGAAAAGGATATTAAGACTTTGCTTTTGAAGGAAATGGAGCTTGCAAAGACAGAACGTTTGCTAATTATTCTAAGTAAGAGTCGATTTGATGAGTTTCAAACAAGAAATGATGTAAAAAAAATTTTTTTCAATAATGGAGATAGATTATTTTTAAGTGATGATATAAACTATTCTATTTACGAAAACAAGCATATTTTATCTTGTAACTATTATGGTATTATCACGTTTTGCATTATAGCTGGACTTTATATTGTAAAAGATTTTATTTTTACTAATATACCTTATTTTAGCTATGAATTAGAAGCTTCAAAAATTCATTTTATTGTGTAATGCTTGTTAATGCTTTTCACTAAATAAAAAAGCACTTAAACAATGTTTAGGTGCTTTTTTGTTTTTTTATTGATTCTGACTTTTCTAACTACTTATGAATTTTATGAGTTTTAGCTTCTTTATAAATTTTTAATATGACCTATATTTTAAACATTTATAAAGTTATTCACAATTTGAAAATTTTAAGACTCGTGCCTAAATTTTAATCTTCACCTTTTAGGCGTTCAGCTCTGTCGGCTGCGATTAGATTGTCTATCATTTCGTCTAAGTTTCCGTTTAGGAAGTCTTCAAATTGATATACGTTGAAACCAATTCTGTGATCTGTTATACGACCTTGTGGATAGTTATAAGTACGGATTTTTTCACTTCTATCTCCTGAACCTACTTGACTTTTTCTTTCATTTGCAATTTCACTGTCTCTTTTTTGTTTTTCGATTTCGTATAGTCTAGAGCGAAGTAGTCTCATGGCATATTCTCTGTTTTGTACTTGTGAACGTTCTGTTTGACATTCTGCTACTATTCCTGTTGGAACGTGGATTAGTCTTACTGCAGATGATGTTTTGTTTACGTGTTGTCCACCTGCACCAGATGCTCTATATACTTCCATTTTGATGTCTGCTGGGTTGATGTCGATTTCTACATCTTCTACTACTGGTAGAACGGCAACAGTTGCTGTTGATGTATGTATTCTTCCACTACTTTCAGTGTCTGGTACACGTTGAACACGGTGTACTCCACTTTCGAATTTTAGTCTACTGAAGGCTCCTTTTCCTGTTATCATAAATGAGATTTCTTTGTATCCACCTAGCCCTGTTTCATTTTCATTGACTACTTCTAATTTCCAATGTTTCCTTTCTGCATACATACTATACATTCTAAATAATGTTCCTGCAAATAGTGCTGCTTCTTCTCCTCCTGCTCCACCACGAATTTCACATATAACGTTTTTATCGTCATCTGGATCTTTTGGTATTAATAGTATTTTTAATTCTTCTTCTATTTTTGGCATAGCTTCTTTGTTTGCTAGCATTTCTTCTTCTGCTAAGTCTTTCATTTCTGGGTCATTCATCATTTCTTTTGCTTCTTCATAAGCTTGTTTTGCTTTTTTGTATTCTCTATATTTTTGAACAACTGGTTCTATTTCTGCATGTTCTTTCATATATTCACGCCATTCGTTTGTTCTTGCTATTACTTCTGGATCACTAATTTTAGCTGTTAATTCTTCATAGCGTTTTTCTACGGTTTCTAATTTGTCAAACATAAATATTTACTTTCCTTTCTGTTTTTTCCCATAAAACACAATAATATTAAAAGATTTTTTTTTGCGTTTCTTTTCTTTCCTATTATACTATATATTTTTGATTTATTCAATAGAAGACCCAACCTTTTTAAGAAAAGGTTGGGTCTTCTATTGGAAGTATATTCATTCCTAGTCTTATTCAATTTTTAGATGTAACCTTCTAATATGTTAGCTACATTTTTCTCATGTATTTGGATAACAGTCTTAAAAGGTTCTGTCAATTCATTAAATTGCTTGATGAGCACATCATTTACCTGATTTTGATACCATTCTACTGCTCTTAAAAGGTCTTCTTTGTTTTCAATATCTATTAGTATTTTCCGTCTTGAATCTATTACTACCATTTTTTTCAAATTGATACTTCTACACGTTTTTATTAAATTCGCATATATGTGTATCTTAGTTAAAAAATCCAAGTTGCCAATACTAAGGACCTTTCTCATTTGCTCTAGAAATAGTTGTTTCTCTATTTCAAATTCTTCTACTCTTTCTACAGCTACTTCCATACTTTTCTCCTCCTAATTAGAATTAAGATACTATATAATTACTTTTTTATTATACCATATTTTGTGTGAACTGTCAACGGTTACTCTCTCAATAAATACCTTGTATTTGTTTTATATTTTTTATTTTATATTGATATATTATAAACCTATAGTTTATATTTGTATTACTTTATGCTTTATGTTATATTCCGTTAATATTTCTTTCTCTCTATTCGTACAGGAAAAAATAATAATTTGATTATTGGGAAATTCATTATCTAAGTATTGTAAAATATTTTTTAATCTTTCTTCATCATAATAAGCAAAAGCTTCATCTAATATGATTGGCATAGATTCTTGCGTTAGTTCTTTTAACATAGCTAGACGCAAAGATAAGTATAATTGATCTATTGTACCAATACTTAGTTTTTCTGCTTCTATATATTCTCCATTTTCTTTTTCTATGATGATTCCTTTGTCTTCGCTTAAATGAATTTTTGTGTATTTTCCATTTGAAATTTTTTCTATATTTTGTGATAGTTGTTTTGTTAGTTTTGGTGTAATGTTCTGTTTCATTTTTTGATATGCAATTTCTAAAATTTCTTTTGAAAATTCCATTGCTTGATTGTATTTTTCTAACTGTTCTTCCCTTTGTTTTAGTTCTTCCATTTTTTCCTCTAATAAAGCAATTTTTTCTAATTTTGGTGAAATGGTATTTTCTTCTAGTTCTAAAGAATGATATTCTAATTTTTGACGATTTTTTTCTTCTTCCTCATTTTCTAGTTGCCTTTCTATATTTTGCATTTCAAAAAGTTTGTCTATTTCGTTTAATTTATTTGTATTTCTTTTCAAATTTTCTTTTTCTATGTTCTCTTTTACTTGAATTTTGTCTTTTTGAATTTGTAATTCTTTTTCCTGTTCTTCTATATTATTTTGTAAAATTTTAATTTCTGCTTCTATTGCATCTAAGTTTTGCTTTATCTGTGCGTTTTGCTTTTGCTCTTTTTGATTTTTTTCATCTTGTTTTTCTTTCTCTTTCTTTTGCTTTCTATTTTCTAGTAAGATAAGGCTACCTGTAAGAATGAAAGTTAATGCAAAAATTCCTATCAAGATATTATTTTTTAAAACTAAGATAGTAAAAACTTCTAATAAAAGGCTTACGACAAACAATATTATGATTGATAACATTTTTTTGCTTTTTTGCAATTGTTTTGGTTGGTTTAATTCATAATTTTGCTTTTCAACTTCTTGCTTTTGTATTTTTAATTGTTCTTCTAATTGTTTTTTTCTTTGATTTTGAACTTCTTTTAAATTTTCTGCTAATTTTATTTTTTCTACTTCTAGTTTTTCATTTTCTTTGATGTTTTTTACTTTTTTAATAATTTCTATTATTTCTTCTATTTGCTTTATTTCTTTTTTCTTTTGTTCTTTTTCTTGTAAGATTTCTTGTTTTCTTTCTTTATATTCTTCTAGCCTACCTATTTCATCTTGCACTTTAAATTTTTCCTCTTTTACTACATTGATTGGTCTTCCCTGGGAGCGTGTTGTTCCTATTTCTTCTAATTGTTTTTTATTAATTTTGTCTAACGCTTTTTGATAAGATATGCTATCGTCCCCGGTACCTGCTAAATTAGCTACTTTTTGTACCATAGTATTTTGCGCACTTTGCTCTAATTTAACTTCTTGTTGCATAGAAACGAATGTAGAATAAAACATATTTTCTTCTATATTCGTTTGCTCTATAAAGAATTGATTGCCATAAGTTTTATCGATAGTAAATTGCTTTGAAATATCTTCTAGCTGTTCGTTGTAAATAGTCGGATTTTTTTTATTAAAGTCTCTGAATACTTCATATTGATTGCCATTATCTAACGTATAAGATAATTTTCCAGAAAATTCTTCTTGTGCCCATGGTTTGTACCTATCATAATCTGAAAATTCTCTCCCTTTTTTTGTTTTAGATGCACCATAAAAAATACTAGCAATAAATTTTAATAAGGTGGATTTTCCACTTTCATTGCTTCCTTGCACAATATTGATATGTTCTGTAAAATGAATTTCTTTATTTTCCAATTTACCAAAGTGATTAATTTTTAAATGGTTTATTTTCAATGATTTGCTCCTTATTATACATTTTATTTTTATAATTATTTCATTTGATTGTGACAAAGTATTTTTTTAAGATAATACTTCTAAACCAATTTCTAATGCTTTTTCTAGTATTTCTTTGTTTTCTGGTTCTTTTTCTATTTTATCTAGGATTTCTTTTACATAAATTCCTCGTAATGTAGTAACTTCTTGTGCTATTTTTTCTATTTCATAACCTAGTTTTGTTTTATCTTTTACTTTAATGATTTCTTTTCTACTAATTTGCTTGATTAGCCTATATAAGTTGATTTCAAAATTTCTTTGACCTACTAATGTGACTTTATATAAGGTATTTTCTTTTTGTTCTATTTCTTCTATTTTTTCTAATAGTTCTTCTATTGTTTTTAACTCTGTAATATCTAATTCTACTTCTTTTAGTTCTTTTTCATCTAATGGGATAAAATCTAGTTTAAGATTTTGCTTTGTAATGTCTCCCACAACCATTCCATGTAATCCTAATTCGTCGAAGCCTTGAGAAATAACTGAACCTGGGTAAACTATGTTAGTATGCTCTTCTAAATTATTTTTATGAATATGTCCTAATGCAATGTAATCAAAACCTATTTCTTTTAGCTTTTTTGAAGATAAGTTATTATAGTCTCTTCCTGTTTTATCGCTTCCATCTATGTTTGCATGTGTTAACAAAATGTTAATTTTTTCTTTATTTTTTATTTCTATTTCTTCTATTTTTGAATTTTTTACGTAGAATTCTTCGAATCCATAACCATATATTATAGCGTCTTCATTTTCTATTTTTTTTACTTCACCTTTGAAAATTGTAACATTGCTATTCCATGGAAAAGTAGCATAGTAAGAATTTTTTATGTATGGATCATGGTTTCCTGGTGCTATATATATCTTCGTGTTTGGAATTTCACAAAATAAACTATTGATATCTGCAATTGTACTTTCACGAATGTATTGTTCTTCGTATAAGTCTCCTGCTATGAATAAATATGGAATTTCGTTTTGTTTGATGTAATCTATCATTTTTTTGAATGCTTTTTTTTGATCTAATCTTCGTATTTCGCCTAAGTCTGCTCTATCACTTAGCATACGAAATGGCATATCAAAGTGCATATCTGCTATATGAACAAATTTCATTTTTTTCATTCCTTCCATGCTACAAATATGTTTAAATTTTGCATTGATAATTCTTTTTTGATTATACTGGCTTTCATAAGAAAAGTCAATAGTTTTTTGAACATTTGTTTTATTTTTGCATCAAAAAAAAGATGAATTTTTTAATTCATCTTCTAAATATTTGAATATTTATGATTTTTTACTCAAATTGTTACTAGGATGAAACCATTGTTGTTACTAATACAATTAAAGTAATACCTTGTTCCAATCATTTTGCTATTTTCTTCATTATTTTTATTATATTTCTAAGTTATTAAGATATTTTTGTTCCATCTCTAAAATATAATTATTCCATTGGACCAAATAGTTCATCAAATTTGGCTTCTAGTTCTTTTTGGATATCTTCTGTAAATAGTTGTGGTTTTTCGTCTTCTTGATCTTGTGGAAGGGTTGGACTATCGAAGTCGTCAAAGTCTAGCAAGTCGATTACTGGTTCTTTCTTTTCTTCTGATTTTGGTTTTTGTTGATTTGTTTCTTCTAGTCCTTCAATAATTAATGGCTCATTTTCCACTTTATTTTTGTTTTGATTTTCTAGTTCTAATTCGATTTCTAGTCCTGATTTTGCTGTTTCATTTGCCTTTGTTATATCATTTTGTAATTGTTCATTTTTCACAACATCTTTTAAATTTTTTTCATCTTTTTTTTCTAAATTATCTTCAAATAAATCATCTAATGATTCTACTTTTAAGTTTTCTGATGCTTTTTTATTTGTATCTGGTACATAAGGGTTGTATGGATTATATTTTCTCCATTCACCTCTTACCCCTGCATCAAATTCATTATGGTTTAAACGATGTGCTTGCAATTCTTTATACATTTTTTGATGAGTAAAATAATAATATTTATTTGCTTTTACTGGCTTGATTCCTTTTTCAAATATAATACATGTATCGTTGTCCATTCTACGAAGTTCGTCTGGTGTCATTAGTGCTCTTCCCATTAGTTGCTCGGAATCGCTATAACCTTGTTTATGCCAGTGCTTATCGCGGTTAGTGGACTTGCTTTGTCTAAATATAGTTTTTTCTCCTAATGCTTTTGAGAAGTATTCTACTGTTTTATATGAGTTACTTCCTAAGAATACGTGGGTATCGCAGTTTCCCATAATGGTTTCATACGATTTTTCATATACTGCTTCTAATTGGTCTAAGTTTTGTAATATAACACTAAATTGTATTCCTCTACTTCTTGATGTTGAGATTTTTTTGTCGAAGTCTGGAATTCTACCTATGTTTGCAAATTCATCTAGTATGAAGAATACTGGCATTTTTAATTTTCCACCGTTTAAGTCTGCATAATTATATAGTTGTTGTATCATTTGTGAGAAGAATATTGTTAGTAAAAAGTCATAGGCTGTGTGTGTATCTGATGAAATAACGTAGACTGCTGTTTTCTTTGTTCCTATATCTTCAAAGTTTATAGTATCTGTTGAGGTTACTTCTGCAATTTCTTTGGAATCGAATTTTCCAAGTTTTGATTGTAATGAACTTAAAATTGAACCATAAGTCTTTTCTGGTGCTATTTCTATAGATTTGTAATACATTCTTGCTGGATGGTCATAAGGTAATTGATTTATAAGTTCAGTAAGCAGGTTGCTTCCTCCATTGGTGTTGGCTGCTCTTACAAGTTCAGAACAGCTTGCTAAGTTTTGCTCTTCTTCTGGTCTTGTTGCTATTAGATAGTAAATTAGTGCTTTTAATAACATTTCTGCCATATCGTCCCAGTATGGGTCTGATTTACTTTCTGATGCTTGCCCTTTTACAACAGTATTTGCAATGACGTCAACATCTAGTTCACTTGCTACGTGCATTAGTGGATTGTACCCGTCACTATTGGCAGGATTTACTAAATTTAATACTTTTATGTCGTAACCATGTTCTTTTAAATATCCTGCTGTGTCATCATATAGCTCTCCTTTTGGGTCTGTGAATACATAAGAACCTAACATTTGGTATGCGTTTGGTTTTGAATATGATGCTGATTTACCAGAACCTGAACCGTCCTACGATTAATGTGTTGATGTTTCCACGCTTATCGACTGGCAAGTAGTTGTCTTCTGCTAAAATTATTCCTTTATTTTTATTTAATATACGGTATTGCTCACCATGTTCGCTCCAATCACTAGAGCCATGCTCCATATCGTGATACTCTCCCTTTGGCTTCGTTTTGATAAAACCAATTATAGAGCAAACAACAAATAAAATTGTGTAGTTAATTAAGCAACTTGTAAATGTTCCAAAGTATTCTTTGCTAAACATTTTGGTTATGCTTGAAAAGCTGGTGATGGCTGGCACAATGTCTTCAAGAAATATGTTTAAATTAAACTGACCTGCACTATTTGTTGCTTCTTTGATGCTATACGCTATAGGCGAAACAAGTACTATGGCTAAAAACACCCATAGTACTCCGATAATAATAATAAATCTTTTACTTTGCTGTAAAGTTCTTTTGAATTTATCCATGGCTTCCACCTTTTCTTTTGTTAAATTATGCTAATTCTTGTACATCTTCTTTTTGTTTTCTTAAAACTTCTCTTCTAAATTCTTTTACTTTTCCTTCTCTTTTTGCTTTTTCAATTGCAAAGTCTGTCATTCTTTTTTCATTATTTTCTTTTACTTGTGCATAATTTGCCTTTTGTGCAATCACTTGTCCTGCTTCTGTTTTTATTGTTCCATTTTTTAAGATTTCTGCATTTCCTACAGAAATAACCATATTTTCTTTTAATATGTTGTCTTTTTCTCCTGCTGCTTCTACTTTAATTCCTAATTCTTTTTCTTTTCCAAATGACATAAATACAATGTCAAATTTTGAATCTCCACTTGTTTGATTCATTTTTTTACGTCCCCTTTCTAGTCTTTCTTATCTCGCACTTCAAAAGCAAAATAAGATTTGTATGGTTTTAATTTACACTTTCCTTTTACTTCATTTGTTTTTTCATCCATATATAATGTTGGTTTTACTTCTTCTGTGGTTTCTGGGTCTATAATTGATATTGGTCTCTTTAAATTTGGTGTATATTGAAATTCTTTATATTCTTCTTTTTCAAAATATAAAGTATCAAACTTAATTGGCACTGGCTTTTTGGAAATTTTTATTTTATCATCTTCCATAATTCCTGTATTTACTACTACTTTTTCTTTTCCAAATGATAAAAATAGAAGTTGCTCTTCATAGTCTGGTTCATCAATAAAGAATGTTTTTCTTTTTAAATTTCCTTTTAATTCTTCTGTGGAGATGAGCCTTTCTACAGTATATTTAGGATACTCTGCTAAATATTCTTTTGCAGTTTTGTTAATACGATAGATGACTGTATTAACTCCTTCTGGATCGGTTATACTAAAGTGTTTACCTTGTATACTCTCCATTTTTGCACCCCTTTCTATGAACCAATTTTCATAGTTTTTCTTTTGTTTTGTCACTAAACATAATTATACACCTATTGAATAGGCTTGTCAATGGTTTTTCTAATTTATGTTAATTTCTTGGTTTCTTGGTTCAAATTTTGATATTTCTTTTAATTTTTTATATATTTCTATTTCTTCTTCGGTTAATTGTTTTGGTACTACAATTTTGATTTCTGCAAATAAGTCTCCTCTACCACCTTTTCCGTCTTTGTAACCTTTTTTAGGAATTTTTATTTTTTCTCCACTTCGCATTCCCTGTGGTATATATATATTATTTGTTCCATCAATTCCTTCTATGGTTACTTTTGCTCCTAGCACTGCTTCCCATGGGGTTATGTATAAGTCAGTATAGATGTCGTAACCATATAAACGATATTTTTTTGTGTTTTCTATGTTGATTTTTATAAATAAGTCTCCACTATTTCCTCCGTTTATTCCCGGTTTTCCTTGCCCGATTAAACGCATTTTTTCACCATTTCGAATGCCTGCTGGAATTTTTATAGAGAAGGTTTTCATTTTTCCATCGGTTGCTCTTAATGATATTTTTTTATTGCTTCCATAAAAGGCTTGTTCTAAGTTTATTGTAATTTCTGTTTCTACATTTTCTCCTTTTTCTGGAATTTTTCTTTTTTCTTGTTTTTTGAAAAATTTAAAATTACCAAATAACAGTGTAAAGAAATCTGGTTTTGCTTCTCGTTCTTCTTTTTGTTTTTCGATTCTTTTTCCTACATGTGAATACCATATTCTATCATATTTTCTTTTTAAGTTTGGCGTAGATAGTGTGCGATATGCTTCGTTTATGTCTTTAAATCTTTCTTCTGCTATGCTTCCGCTATTGACGTCTGGGTGATATTTTTTTGCTTGATCACGAAAGGCATTTTTTATTTGTTCTATTGTTACTTTATTGGTTTCTAATCCTAGTATTTTATAATAATCTTTGAATATCATTTAACATCCTCCCATTTTTTCATGGTGCACTTATTATATCAAGATTATCTTTGTTTTTCAATAGTTTATTTGGATTTTTAGTTGTGTTTTTGTTTTTCTTTCAAATAAATATTTTTTGAAAATCTTGCCGTGCTTATTTATTTGAGAGTTTTCCTACTATACAAAAAAATTGAGGTAAATAACTTTCAACGTTTTTTACCTCAATATTGTATTTCAGATAATATATTCTTGATAAAAGCATTATAACTTAAAGCTATTTTATATAAAGTATGGGCCTAAATGTACAAGCTCTATTAAAAACGTGTGACTGGTTGCTAACACGTAAGGCTGTATAATTGGTACTTTCAAAGACATTTCCTCCTCTACGGGCGCAAGGATACGCGCAAGAATTACTCGTATATGGAGAGTATTCGGTAGTCCATTCACAACAATTGGATGCCATATCATTAATTTTACATATCTCATCATCATTTTTTCCTGTATCAGCTAAAGTATTTTTTTTCGCAGTTTTTATGGAATAATCTGAATCATTTGAAAATTTCTGTATATACACAATAGCAGTATCCCATGCATAACTATTAACTAAATCGGATTGTACTGTAGTATATATACTATCACATACCTCTGCCGCATTTATTTGCGTTATATTATTCCATAAATCTCCTTCTTTTTTTGTAGCAGAGCTGTTTTCATTAATAAATCCATTTGAAATTTTTGAATTAGGCTTATTATCTTTTCCGTAACTTGCTTCATAACGTGCAATATAATAGCCTCCATTTTGCTCTACACTTTCAATAAATCCTTTTAAATCTTTCGCTGTTCGATTTTCTCCTGCCATATCATCTACTATTCCTGGGCGATAAGTATCTAATTCTTTATTTTCTATAAATGTCGATTTTGTTTCATCTGCATAATCTTCTGCTTTTTGTCCTAATATTTCTTTTCCTGTTCCATTAAAAGTATATCTTCCTAATGTAATTTCTATTTCTTCTTCTCCTTTTTTAATTTTATTGGTATGGCTTTCATCAATATTACTTACTGGTATCCACACATATTGGTTTCCTCT
This sequence comes from uncultured Clostridia bacterium, assembly GCA_947627755.1. Lineage (GTDB taxonomy): Bacteria > Bacillota > Clostridia > TANB77 > CAG-508 > UMGS1663. The sequence continues at coordinate 64,126 of CANQXD010000002.1, forward strand.
ATTTTCTCCTATTCCATCTATTATATCCTTATCCTCTATAACTATTCCTTCTGTTACATTATCTCCTGAATCTTCTGCTATTTTGAAACCTTCTGGAATTACTATTTTGTTTCCATTACTATCTTCTAAAGTAGTCTTTTCATAAAAATAACCATATTTTGTGTCTTTTGCATCTTGTACTGTTTTAGGTCTATTGTCATTTGCTATTTTTTCTATTCCTTCTTCTAAATCGTTGGTCATTTTCTGTTCATCTATTGCAGCTTGTTTATATTCTTCTGCTGCCTTTCTCGCTTTATTAAATAGTCCGTTTTCTCCTAACACTAAATTGATACTTATTCCTGCTAGAATGATTAACACTATAATTGTTATTACTAGTGCTATTAAAGTAATTCCTTTTTGATTATACTCTTCATTTTGTAATTTGTTGCTTTTCTTTATTTCTTCTTTTTTCATTTGTTTTTGTCTCCTTTATTTTTTATTTTATTATATCTTTGCATTTGGCTAAACACAATAAAACAAAGCTTTTTATTTAATAACTTTTTTACATAATAATGATAATTTTATATGTTCATAAATAAAAATAAGTAGAACTTTTTATAAAATTCTACTTATTTTTATTATATGAATATTTTTTTATTTTCTATCTTTTTTATATTTTTCCTTTGACCTTTTTTCTTCCAAAATTCTGTTACATTTTTTCTTTATTACCTTAACATCATTAAATGGTGTCTCCACCGTTCCATTTTGGAACGAAAAGGGGCGTCCCTCCTGCTTTGCCCCTCTTCATATTCAATTTTCAATTGCTAATTCTACTAATTTGTCTAATAAGTCTGGAGTATTTATTCCAGAGGCTTTCATTAATTCTGGATACATACTAATGCTTGTGAATCCAGGCAGTGTATTTATTTCGTTGATGATTACTTCGTTTGTTTCTTTTTCTACAAAGAAGTCTACTCTTGATAGTCCTTTTCCGTCTACTGCTTTGAATGCTTTTTTTGCTTGCTTTTGTATTTCTTCTGTGACTTCTTTTGGTAGATTAGCTGGTATGACTGTTTTTGACTCTTGATTGTTGTATTTCGAGTCGTAGCTATAGAATTCTTCTGCTGATAAAATTTCTCCTAAGCATGAGCTTATTACTTCTTCATTTCCGAGTACTGCACATTCTATTTCTCTTGCATTTATCCCTTGTTCTACTATTATTTTTGTGTCATATTTACTTGCATATTCTATGGCTTTTTCTAATTCTTCTTTGGTTTTTACTTTTGTTATTCCAACTGATGAACCTGAGTTAGATGGTTTTACAAACATTGGATAATTAATTGCTTTTTCTATTTTTTCGCTTATTTGCTTTATTGTGCATATTTCTTCTGTAAAGTCTTTTTCTATATAACGATACTTCTCTTTGTCTTTACGTATATATACATAAGGTACTTGTTTTAATCCTGCTTTTTCGAAGATTATTTTCATATAGGCTTTATCCATAGAAATGCTAGAGCCTAGGACTTTGCAGCCTACATAAGGGACTTTGATTAGTTCAAATAGTCCTTGTATGGTTCCATCTTCTCCATATAAACCATGTAATACAGGAAAGATGCAATCCATTTTCTTTAGGTATTCCATTGGACTTGATATTTTCTTTTCTTCTTTTATTTCATAACCTACTTTTATTTCTTTCAGTTTTTGCGTGTCTTGTGTGTATTCATACCAATTTCCTTCTTCGCTAATATAAATTGGATGAATTTCATATTTTTCTTTGTTTAGATTTTTTATGATTGATATTCCAGATACGATTGATACGTCATGCTCTGTTGACATACCTCCAAAAATAACCGCTAATTTTAATTTGCTCATATTTCTTCCTCCATAAAGGCATAAGTTTAACTGACAACAATTGTTGTTTATTACTATTTTTTTGCCTTTTTCTTTTTGCGATTTTTATCTTTGGGGAATTTTGGTAGTTATTTTTCTTTTATTTTTTCACTTGCTTTTATTTTGTAATTCCTTCTAAAATTTCTCCAAAATTCATTCCGTGAGAGGCTTTTAATAAAATACAATCTTTCTCTTGTTTGATTTGATTGATGATTTCAATTGCTTCTTGGTTTGAATTGCATATTTTAATTTGAGAAACTTTTTGTTTTGCATTTTCTTCATTTATGCTATTTTCTTCGGTAGCTTTAGCTATTTGTTTTGCTTCTTCTCCTACTGTAATTAAAATGTCTATTTGGTTTTTTACTACTTCTTCTCCTACTTTTTGATGTAATTCTTTTGAATAATTTCCTAGTTCTAGCATATCTCCTAATACTGCTATTTTTCTTTTTTCCTGTACTTTTCCTAAATAGTTTAGTGCTGCTTTCATAGAGTCATAGTTGGCATTGTAATAGTCGCTAATTATTGTTATGTTATTTTTCGTTGTAATATCCATTCTTTTTTCTGTTAGTTGAAAGTTTTGAATTCCTTTTGCTATGTCTTTTAACGGTATATTAAAGATGCTTCCTACTGCAATGGCACATAAACTATTTTGTACAAAATGGTTTCCTGCTACTGGCACTTGTATTTCTTGCTTTGTACCTTTTAATATATATGTACTACCATTTTCTTTTGAAATAATGTTTTCTGCTTTATAATCACTTTCATTTTCTATTCCATAAGTGATAATATTATATTTTTCTTTATTTTCTAAATACCATTTATGTAATAAGTCATTGTCGTTGTTAATTACAAGTATTCCATTTTCTTGCATGCCTTCTAGTATTTCTAGTTTTGCTTTTAATATGTTTTCTCTTGAGCCTAAGTTTCCAATGTGAGAGGTTCCTACATTTGTAATAACACAAACGTTAGGTTTTGCTATTTTACTTAATGTTCTAATTTCTCCTAAATGACTCATTCCCATTTCTACTACCATGGCTTTTTCTTGTTTTAACCTAAAAATGGTTAATGGTACGCCTATGTGATTGTTATAGTTTCCTGCTGTTTTTAGTGTATTATATTTTTCATTTAATACACTTGCTAGCATGTCTTTTGTGCTTGTTTTTCCTACACTTCCTGTAATTGCTACTACTGGAATGTTGTATAATTTTCTTTTGTAGGTTGCTATTTGCTGCATTGCTTTTATGGTATCTTCTACTAAAATGATAAATTTGTCTTTTGCATATTTTGTGATTTGTTCTTGCGTTATTTCAATGTTTTGTAAAATAGCACCTTTGGCACCTTTTTTGAAAGCTTCTTCAAAAAAAATGCTTCCATTTACTTTTTCTCCTTGAATGCCTAAGTAAATGTCGTTTTGCTTTACTTCTCGTGAATCTCTACAGAAGTTTTCACAATTTTCGTCTTTTTCTCCTATTACTAATGTTCCTTTTGTTACTTTTAAAATGTCTGCTACTGTTAGTTTTTGTTTTTCTTCTTTCATGGTTTTTAACCTTCTTTTTATTTTGTAGTTAGAAACAGAAATTATTCTTTTTCTAATCTTCCCTATTATATGATAAGAGGTTTGATTTTGCAACTAGCTTGAATTTATTAAATAATTTTATTTTTTATTAGAATATATAATTTCTTATAAAGATAGATACAAAAAGGACTCCTATAAAAATAAGAGCCCTTTTTTGTTATTGTTCTACACTTCTATTTGCAATTTCAATTGCTTTTGAAACAATATTTCCACAAGTTTTTGAAGATACATTTTGCCATCCACCATCTTGTTTTACTTGTTCATACACACCTAATTCTTTAGCAATTTCCTCTTTTAAATTTTCAGACATCATACTACTTTTTCTTCCCATTTTAGTTTCCTCCTCATTTATTGGATGATTTACGGATACTTTTTGAAAAATAAATTACTTTTTCTTTTTTTATTTATATTTGTTTTTAGAATAGTTTTTCTTTTTTCTTTGGAGTACTCCTTTTTATATAAAAGAGTTCTATTCTTTTTACAACTTAAACATAAGATAATTCATTTTTCTATTTATAGTATGTGTCTTTTTATTTTTCTTATACTTCTATAAATTTTCCAATGTTGCTTTGCGAATGTACCTTTGGGGACGTACCTTTGGGGACGTTTCCTAAAGAGACATTTACATCTAATTGGTAGAAAATAAAAATTATAAAAAGAAAAAACCTATAAAAATGCAAAAATTAGCTGTATTTTACATTTTTTATTAAATAATGACTAAAAACAGGAAAATGTACCTTTAGGAAACGTCCCTAAAGGTACATCTTACATTGTTAAGGTGCCGTTTGGTGTGTCTCTTATGACTAAGATGTCTTCTTCGTTTCCGGTTTGCGCATTGATATATACTAAAAATTCAGTTCCTTCTATGGTTCCTTTGAATTCCCAACAGAAGATTTCTGTTTGGAATTCGGTTGGTATGACTGCTAAATTTTCGCTTCGAATGTCTAATGTTGGATTTAAGTTTTGTTTTGCTTCTTCTTTGGTTATTTTTACTTCTGGTAAGTTTCTTTCTTGATGTGAGTTTAGATATCCTGTTGTTTCTATTCCTAGTATTTCTCCGTTGTCTAATGCTATTTTTAGTTTTATTAAGTCAGGATACATAGTGACTTCACCATTTTCTGTTTGTTGATGATATGCATAGTTTATTGTTACTACTCCGCTTTGTTTTAAATAGTAAGTTTCTTTCATGTTTGGAAATCCTTTTGCATTTAGGAGGTTTTTTCCAATTTCATTTGCTCTTTCTTGTGATATTGTTTCTGCTTCTACTTCTCTATTATAGTTCATAAATACAACGTGTCCGCCTTTTTGAGTAATGGATATGATAAGGTTGTTATTTTTGTCTTTTTCATTGTTTAAAGTAATGTAGAAGTCATAAGATGGCATATCTGTGTTGCTGGTTAGTCCTTGTGATGTTATTTCTTTTATTTTGTCTTGTCCTACAAATTCTACTGCAACTTGTTTTGCTTGTTCTTCACTTATTTCTTCTCCGGTTAGTCCTTTTTTTTGCGTTGATGTTATATGTTCTGAAAAGGCTCCATCGTAGATTAAACCTGCATATTCGTGGAAGTTTTCTTCTAGGTTATTGAAGCTATCTTTGGAAATGTTGCTTACTTGTGCTGCAAATACACTGCTTCCTTTGCTTGTTAATTCTCCCCATTTGATTCTTCCGTCATTCATGTCTGCAGATAGTTGATTTAATGTGTTTTCTAATTCTATACTATAGTTATGCAATTCTTTTAGATTGTCAAAATCTTCTTGGGTTAGTTCCTCTTTATATATATTTTTTCTCGAAAGACTAAAACTATAATCACTTACTTGGTTTAAAAATTTGGAAGTGTTGGCTAATTCTTGCGATCCCATTGGAAGTCTTCCTAAATAGCTTTGCGCTAAGTTTGCTTCTCTCCATAAGTGTGTTAGTGTTTCTGCTCCATGCTCTGGTGTGCTAGATATTAGTGATTTTGCTAAATATACTTCTACATTTTGCACATAGTCTACTAATTCAAAAAATGCCATGTTGTATTCGTTTTCTGTCATTTGTCGATAGTCTCTTTCTCTTTTATACGTATAAATTCCAAGTATTGCAATTACTGCTACTAGTGTTACTACCAGTGAAAGCATCTGTCTGTCTTGCAAACGATTTTTCCAATCATAAATTTTTTCTTTGATTTTTCCCATGTAATTTCTTTCCTTTCTCATATTTCTATTTTTTATCTTTTGTTTTTAATTTTTTACTAATGGGGTGTCCCAAATGGCAATTAATTGCCAAAAAAGGGCGTCCCAAATGGCAATCTATTTGCAAAAACGATGCTTGCCTATGGTTTTTATGAGTGGTCTTGACCATATCCATTTATTTGTTGCTGTATTTGGATTGAAGTAATAAATTGCTCCTCCTGTTGGATCCCAACCGTTCATAGCGTCTCGTGCTGCTTTTAATACTGTTGAACCTTCGGCGATTGGTACGTTGATTTGTCCGTCTGCTACTGCTGTAAATGCTCCACTTTGATATATTACTCCTGCTATGGTGTTTGGAAATTTTGAGTCTTTGACACGATTTAATATGACAGCTCCTACTGCTACTTGTCCTTCATACGGTTCTCCTCTTGCTTCTCCATTGATGGCTCTTGCCATGAGTTGTAAGTCAGATGTTGAATTTCCACTTGCTGCATAGACTTGATTTTGTTTTGGCGTTATTATAATTTTTGTTATTCCTATTATGCTAAGCACAATAATGATGATTATAGTTATTGTTTTGCTGATTTTTTTCACTTGCTTTTTTCTTCCTTATATAATATATTTAGGTTTTTTATAAAGGTTTTACCTATAAACCTATTATTTATTTTTTGTTCTTATTATTTGTTTTTATTTTGCTTCCGTTTTGTGATTTTTATTCTTTTTTGTAATTTTTTTCTTATTTTTTATTAAAAAGTTTTATTTTTATTTTTATTTTATTTTTGATTGCTTGTTTTTGTAGTCTTGCTTTCATTTATATATCTACTTTTTAGTTTATTATTTATAAATTTTAATATTTTTTGATTTTTTTTTATTTGTATGATAAAATCGAAAAAAATAATGGGAGATGTTTATGAAAAAAGTTTTAATTTTTTATGCTTCTTATGGTGGAGGTCATTTGTCGGCTGCTAAGTCAATTAAGCAATTTATTGATGAAAATTATTCTGATGTTCAAACAGAAATGATTGATTGTGTAAAATATGTTAATAAGGCTTTAGATAAGATTACTACTGCTGCTTATCGCGAAATGGCTAAAAAGGCTCCTTGGGCTTGGGAAAAGGTTTATTATAAGTCGCAGGGTGGTTTGCTTGGCAAGGTGAGTACTACTTCTAATAAAGTTATGGCTGTTAAAATGGCTAAGTTATTTCGTGAGTTTAAGCCAGATGTTGTTATTTCTACTCATCCTTTTGGCTCTCAAATGACGAGTTATTTGAAACAAAAGGGTAAGACTAATTGCATTCTTGCTACTATTATGACTGATTTTAAATCTCATGAGCAATGGCTTATTGGTAATAAGTTTGTTAATTTTTATTTTGTTTCTAATTCTTCTATGAAAGAGGATATGATACTGGAGGGGATTCCTGAAGATAAGATTTTCGTAACTGGTATTCCTATTTCTAATCGTTTTTTGCAAAGTTATGATAAGGCTTCTATTTTTTCTTCTTTTGAATTGAAAGAAGGAATAAAAACTATTTTGTTTTTTGGCGGTGGTGAGTATGGTCTGGGGAAAGATAAAACTGTAGCTATTTTAGATGCTTTAGCTGATTTTGAACAGATTCAAGTTGTTGCTATTGCTGGTAAAAATGAGAAGATGAAACAGGATTTTGAGAAAATTGTTGTTCAAAAGAATAAACAGCAAACTATTAAAGTTCTTCCGTTTACTGATAAGGTTCCAGAGTTGATGGCTATTTCTGATATGGTTATTACAAAGCCCGGTGGTTTAACAGTTAGTGAGTCTTTAGCTTCTCATCTTCCTTTAATGGTTATTAACCCTATTCCTGGTCAAGAGGAAGAAAATGCTGATTTTTTAGAAAAGACGGGTTGTGCAGTTTGGCTTAAAAAGAATGAAAATCCTAGAGAGGTTCTTTCTTCTATTTTGAATGATTCTATTAAATTGGGGGAAATGAAAAAGTCGGCTGAGCATTTTGCAAAACCAAATTCTACAAAGGATATTTGCTCTACTATTTTTTCTAAATAGGAATAATATTTTTTAAAAAAGGAAACAATCAAAAAGAAAGACTAACTATTAATTGTCAATAGTTTTTCTAAAAAATTTGTTTAATAATTTGTTAGATAAAAATTTGC
>CANQXD010000003.1 GCA_947627755.1 uncultured Clostridia bacterium
TTGAGGCATATTTATTATGTCTTTTATTTTTTTGTTTCTTTTTATTTTTAAATCGAACTTTCCTATAATATAAAAAAGAAGCAGACTGCAATTCTGCTTCTTTTTTCGGCTATGTACTGTCTACATTTAGCCTTTACTCTGTTTTTCTTCTGTTTTTGTAGAATTTTCTTTTTCTTTCAAAAGCATTTCTACTAATCGCAGAATCATTTATTTATATTGAAAAGATGTAAAACCGGTAGATAAATAAAAGTCACCTAAAATGTAATGTTTCCTTCTTCATCTACTTTAATTGTTGTTTTTTTGTTTGGCTTGATGGTTCCATCTAATATGCCTTCTGCTATTTTGTCTTCTATTAGGTTTTGTATTGTTCTTTTTAACGGACGAGCACCATAGTTTACGTCTGTTCCTTTTTCAATTATTTTGTCTATTACCGCTTCTTCGATTTCGATTTTTATATTTTGCTCTTGCAAACGTTTTTCTACTTGTTTTAGCATAATGCCTACAATTTGTTTTAATTCTTCTTTTTGTAATTTATGGAATACTATTATTTCGTCAATACGATTGATAAATTCTGGTCTAAATTGTCTTTTTAATTCTTGCATTACATCTTTTTTGGTTTCTTCGTATTCTTTTGTACTTTCTTCGTTTTCGTTTGCTTTTGAAGTAAAGCCTAGTGTTTTCTTATCTGTTATTAGCCTTGCTCCTACATTAGATGTCATAATGATAACGGTGTTTTTGAAGTTTACATGTCTTCCGTTACTATCAGTTAAACGTCCATCATCTAAAATTTGAAGTAACATATTCATTACGTCTGGATGTGCTTTTTCAATTTCGTCAAATAGAATAACAGAGTATGGGTTTCTTCTTATTTTTTCAGTTAGTTGTCCGCCTTCGTCATATCCTACATAACCTGGAGGTGAACCAATTAGTTTTGAAACGGAATGTCCTTCCATATATTCTGACATATCAATTCTTATCATGGCGTCTTCATTGCCAAATAATGCTTCTGCTAAAGCTTTGGAAAGTTCTGTTTTTCCTACACCTGTTGGTCCTAAGAATAGGAAAGAACCTATTGGACGATTTGGATCTTTTAGTCCTACTCTACCACGACGAATAGCTTTGGCTACCGCTTCTACTGCTTCTTTTTGTCCTACTACTCTTTCGTGCAAAGATGCTTCTAGGTTTCTTAGTTTTTCATTTTCATCTTGTGTTAATTTCTTAACCGGAATTCTAGTCCAACTTGCAATGACTTCTGCAATGTCTTCTTCGGTTAGAGTAATTACTTCTTTTCTATTTTTGTTTTCCCATTTTTGTTTTTCTTTTTCTAATTTTTCTTGTTTTTCATGTTGTTTATCTCTTAATGCTGCTGCTTTTTCAAAGTCTTGGGCATGAATTGCCTCTTCTTTTTCTTTTTCAATACTGGTTAATTCTTCTTCTAATTTTTTCAAATTTTCTGGCTGGGTATATGCTTTCATTCTTACTTTGGATGCTGCCTCATCTATTAAGTCTATTGCTTTATCTGGTAAGAAACGGTCGTTGATATAACGAATAGATAAATCTACTGCAGTTTGAATTGCTTCTTTTGTGATTTTTACATTATGATGTGCTTCGTATTTATCACGAATTCCCTCTAGGATTTGAATTGTTTCTTCTTTGCTTGGCTCATTAACAGTAACAGGGCTAAATCTTCTTTCTAATGCACTATCTTTTTCAATGTATTTACGATATTCATTTAAGGTTGTTGCTCCAATTAGTTGAATTTCGCCTCTTGCTAATAGTGGTTTTAAAATGTTTGCTGCATCAACTGCTCCTTCTGCTGAACCTGCCCCAACAATGGTATGAATTTCGTCAATAAATAAGATAACATCTCCTGCTTTTTTTACTTCATTTAAACACTTTTTGATTCTATCTTCAAAGTCTCCACGGTATTTGGCTCCTGCTACCATGCTAGAAATATCTAAAGTAACGACTCTTTTGCCTTTTAATTGTTCTGGAATATCTTCTGCTATAATTTTTTCTGCTAACCCTTCTACAACTGCTGTTTTACCAACACCTGGCTCTCCAATTAAACAAGGATTATTTTTCATCCTTCTTGATAGAATTTGAATGACTCTTTCTATTTCTTCTTTTCTACCAATCACAGGATCTAATTTGCCATCTATGGCTTGTTTTGTTAAATCGGTTCCATATTGGTTTAAAGTTTGTGTTTGGTTATAGCTTCCTAAATTTTGCTTTTGAGATGTACTTCTTTTTTCTGCACTTTCTCCACCAAGCGCTTCATCATTTAAAATTTTTACCATTTCATTGTAAAGTTTTTGTGGATTTACATTTAAGTCTAGCATAATACGAACGGCAACACTGTCTGGTTCTTTCATAATGGCAATTAAAAGATGTTCGGTTCCAATAAAATCTGAACCCAATTTTTTGGCTTCACGAAATGCGTTTTCGATGACTCTTTTCGTTCTTGGTGTAAAGCCTACTACGGCATCTTCTGTTATTTCTTCATTTCTGCCTACCAATAAATCGATTTGTTCTTCGATTTGGCTAGGTTCTATTCCTTGGTTTTCAAGCACTTTGCTTGCTACACCAGAGCCTTCTTTTAGAAGACCATATAGCAAGTGCTCGGTTCCAATATAATTGTGACCAAATTCTAACGCAATTTCATTGGCGATTTCTATTGCTTTTTCAGCACGTTTTGTAAATTTATATGTCATTTTGACACTTCCTTTCTCAATTTGGGACAGTCCCAAATTGTCCCAAATGGGACAATTTGTACCACCTCTTTACTTTATTGACATTTTATGTGAATTATTTTATAATATATAGTATAAGTAACTTATTGTTTGTCCGTTTTGGACTTGTTGCCTTTGGTTATTACCAAAGTGACCTTGCAGGAGGAAAATGTATGCCCCTCTTATCTTTGTTGTTTTATTGTATTTCATTTGTAATTATTATTATTCTTACAAATGGAAACGCACCCGTCTATCTTATTATTGCCATTGCTATTTTATTAGCTGGCTGGACAGTTTCAACAATCACTGAATTTACTAACAAGAAAATTGAATCTGCCATCCGGGATTTTCAAAGTAAAATTGCTGATGACACTAACAATAAGATGGATAATCTTATCCAAGCCATCCGTGAATTGAAAGAAAAATAAAAAATCCCTTTGGGGATTTTTTATTTTCCCCCTTTTATGATTTGTTTAATCACTTCTGCTCTTGTTTTATCTCTTTCATTTGCTTCTAATACTTTTCCTACTCTTTTTTGAAGATTGGCAGGTTTCGTATATAGCATTAACTCTTTTACCTTACTATCTTTTAATTCTTGCATAATGCCTAAATCGGTTCCTAGTTTAATGTCTGATAATAAGTTGTCACACTCTTCCGAAGTTAGTTTTCTTGCATTGGTTAAAATACCATAAGAACGATACACTTTATCTTCTAAATCTTCACTATTTTTTGCTAAATATTTTCTTGCTAAACGCTCTTGCTCTACTACTTTTTTCGTAATGTTTTCTAAATTTGCTACTATTTCTTGTTCTGTCATACCTAAGGTTTGGTTGTTTGATATTTGATAAATATCCGATTTTACCTTGCTGTCTTCTCCATAAGCGCCACGAATTGTCATACCAAAACTATTAACAATATGTAGCACTTTGTTTAAATTTCCGGTTAATTTTAAAGCAGGTAAATGTACCATAATAGAGGCTCTTAAGCCTGTTCCTACATTGGTTGGGCAAGCAGTTAAATATCCATATTCTTTATTGCAACTATAGCCTAAGGCTTCGTCTAATTTTTCATCTAATTCAATGGCTAAATTTAAAGTATTTTGTAAATCTAATCCACTAGTGAATACTTGCAAACGAATGTGGTCTTCTTCATTTAGCATAATACAAATATTTTCTTCGTCATTGATAACAATGGCACCTTCTTGCTCTTTTTCTAGTGCCATTTCTGGGCTAATAATATGCTTTTCTACTAAAGACATTTTGGTAATGTCATCAATTTCTTTTAAATAGAAAAACTTTAGACCATAACCAAGACTTGGTAAAATAAATTTTACTTTTTCTAATAATTTCGTTTTATCTTCTTTTGTCATTTTTATTTTAAATGGAAACTCTTTGATGTTTCTTGCCAGTCTAATACGAGAGCTAATAATAACATCGGAATCTTTTCCTTCTTCTAAATACCAATTCATTTTTTATATCTCCTTTGCTTTTTCTTTCACGCGGACACACATTTCATTATATGTCCCACGCTGGATATTATTTATTTTTTAAATTATTGATTTCATCTCTTGTTTTAGCAGCATCCTCATAACGTTCTTCTTTAATTTCTTGTTTTAACCTTGCTTGCAAGGCTTCTATTTTGTCTTCTTTACTTACTTTCTTCTTAGCAGTCACTTTCTTTGTATCTTGTGTATTTTCTGCATTTTCTTGTTTGTTTTCGTTTGCTTTGCTATTTGTTTCTTGTGCCTTGCCTAACATTTTTCCATTTCTTCCTATATGGCGATTAACACCATGAATATTTTTAAGCAAATTATCTATTTTTGTATGGAACGTGTTGTAACATTCATCACATCCAAATTTTCCTGTTTGTAAAAATTCATCATAAGTCATATTACACTTGTCACATTTTAACGTTTGTGGCAAAGAAAAAGTTGGCATAAAGGTTTCTAAATTATCCTCAAAGATATCTCCAATTCCTCCTAAAAAGTTTGAAAAATCAATTGGCATAGAAAATGAAGTAACATCAATTCCTAAATTTTTTGCACACTCATCACATAGATTCATTTGCTTTTTTACACCATTTACAATTTGTGTATATTTTACATTGGCTTCTCTTTCATTACAATTTTGACATAACATAAAAATCAACTCCTTTTTATTTTAATTTAAAACCCCGCCCTAAATTGTCCCATTTGTCGCAATTGGGGACTGAGCTCAGCATAAGTTATCCGTAATTCGCTTTGCTTCATACGGCTAACTCATCCCTAATTGTGACAAAACATTACTCAATTAAGTTTATTAGCATATTTTTAAATATCTTTGCTCTTATTTCATCTCTTGTTGGTTGAGGAATTCTTAAAACATTGTCACTTGTTGCTACCTTTAATAGTTTTGCTTCTGTTTCATTTATCATTTGATATGATAAGAAATTACTAATAAAAATATCTACTTCTTGACTTGTTAAGCTATCTTCTATACTATTGATAATATGCATAAAGTAATTGCTTTTTGTAATATTTATTTTTCGAATTTTTATATGACCTCCACCGCCACGCTTACTTTCAACATAGTAACCTTGGGATGGTTTGAAACGAGTTGCTATGACATAGTTTATTTGAGATGGTACACAATTAAACTGCTCTGCTAAGTCATTTCTTTGTATTTCAATTGAATCTTCTTCCTCAAATAAGTCTTTTATGAATTCTTCTATCATATCAGATATTCTCATTTAATCACCTTCTTATTACTTTTCATTTTTTGACTTTGACTTTCTTTGACCTATAATTATATTATAATATCTTTTTTTAATATGTCAATACCTTTTCTAATTTTTTATTTATTTTTCCTTTTCTTTTGTCATTTCTTCTAACTTTTTTGCATTTTCCTTTTGCTTATCTAAAGTTATCCATGCAAAATAGGAAGAAACAAATTCTCCATATTTTGTCGCATCTTCTTTTTCTTCTATTTGGTGCTTTATATTTTTTTTATTTTCATACGTATTTTTGCTCACAAAAAATGCACTCCCCTCATTTTTGTTTAGTTTGTGCATTTTTTTCGTTTTTATCCATTTTATAAAAATGAATTTTTAATTTATCATCATTTATTTTCTTATTCTATAACATACTTTTCTATTGCTTCTGCTACGCCATCGTTGTCGTTGTCTGAAACTACTATATCTGCCATTTCTTTGATATATGGTGCACTATTTCCCATCATAATACCAAGTCCTGATTTTTTTACCATTTCAGCATCATTGATGTTGTCTCCAATTGCCATTATTTCTTCTTGCTTTATTTCTAACTTTTTTGCTAAGTTTTCTACTGCCTGCCATTTATCTACATTTGTACTTGTTATTTCTGTATAATAATATTGCATTGAAATTCTATCTGTTCCGTCTTTTATCATTTTCCTAGACATGTGTTCTACGTCTAATACATCTACATCTTTTATATTGCGCAATTTACGAATAATGCTACCAAATACTACTTTATCATTGTCGCAAATTGTTATTTTTAAATAGTCTTCTTCTTTTCTATTTTTTACATATTCTTCTATATTTTGTACTATTGTAATTCTTGTTTTTTTATCTTCTGGTTTGCTTGCATTTTCTTGATGATAAAAAAGAACATTGAAATTTAAATTTTTGGCTAAAATAGTATCTTTTGTATATACATTATAAAAAATGCTATTTTCTTCACAAATTTTTATAATTTGTAATACTTTTGCTTTTTCTAAAAATCGATTGTATATAATTTGTTCATTTTGTATATCATAAGTGATAGCTCCATTTCCACAAATCATGTAATGATTACATCCAATTTCATTTGCTAAATTTTTTACAGACATGATTGGTCTTCCGGAAGCAAGTACTATTTCTACATTTTTTTGAACTGCTTTTTGAATTGCTTCTCTATTTTTGCTTGAAACTTCTCCATACGAATTTAACAATGTTCCATCTAAATCTATTGCAACTAATTTGTACATATTAAATTACATTCCTTCCTCAATTGCTTAAAAGATATAACTAATAATTAAAATCCTTTTATTCATTATTTATTTCCTTTTATGCGTTCTCTTTAGTATTGTATCATTTCTCTTTTTTTTATACAATATTTTTCAAAAAAGAAATCCCACATATAAAATATGTGGGATAAAGAAACTTTCTATTTTGATAGTTCTCTAATTTTTTTTCGCATTTTATATGCTACTATAAAATTTGAGCACCGAATGCACATACCATCTATTTTGGGGTTATACATTGCTTTGCATTGATGCTTATGCGCATAATCAATCAAATCAAATTGTTTCTTTTTGTCTTTAATAGATACTGCTGATATGTCCATATTGTGCGCCCCTTTCTATTAAATTATAAATTAATTATATTTTTATTATACTACATTTTTCATCATTTTTCTACATTTTTCATTTTTTTACCAGTTTATTTTTATTTTTTTTACATATTCTAAATACTGAAAAACATATTTTGTTTTTCTATATAATACGAAATTCACATTCTAGGAGGTGAAAAAGATGACAAATTCAAATTCAAAAGTAGTTCCAGAAGCTAGAGAAGCTCTTAACAAATTCAAATATGAAGTTGCTTCAGAAGTTGGTGTAACTTTAAAAGACGGATATAACGGAGATTTATCTTCAAGAGACGCTGGTAGAATCGGTGGAAACATGGTTAGAAAATTAATCGAAACAGCTGAAAAACAAATGGCTAACAAATAGTGATTTTTAAAATAAAATAGTAGAAAAACAGGAATTTCTTTTTTGCCTTTCTACATAGTGAAAGACAGGAAACAAGTTCCTGTCTTTCTGTTTGTGTTATTCGATAGAAATCTCCTTATCGTTAAAATTTAAGATAAGAGAAGAAATGCCAAGTTTTTTTGATAAATTTACCAGTTTATTTTTATTGTTTTTGCACATTCTATATAGTGAAAATAAATTTTACATTTTCAAATTTTAAATTTTCAGGAGGTGAAAAAAATGACAAATTCAAATTCAAAAGTAGTTCCAGAAGCTAGAGAAGCTCTTAACAAATTCAAATATGAAGTTGCTTCAGAAGTTGGTGTAACTTTAAAAGACGGATACAATGGAAATTTATCTTCAAGAGATGCTGGTAGAATTGGTGGAAACATGGTTAGAAAATTAATCCAACAAGCTGAAAGCCAAATGAAATAAGTTTAAATTGTTTTGAAACAAAAAGCAGATGATTTTATTCACCTGCTTTTTTCTTATGCTTCTGGTTCTACTAAACCATAGTTTTTGCCGTCTTTTAAACGATAAATTACATTTACTTTTTGGGTTTCTATATTGATAAATACTAAGAAATTATTTTTTGGTTTGTCTTGTAATTCTAATTTTGCATCTTCTGGTGCCATTGGTTTTATTTCATAGTAAATTGTTTTTATAATTTCATTTTCAATTTCATGTTCTGCACCATTTTCTGAAACTGCTTCTTTCATACGAATAGATTCTGTCATATTTTGCTTATCTTTTTTTGTTTTCATTTTACGAATTTGACCTTCTAAAATGTCGATGTCTTTATCTATTGAAGCATATAAGTCTCTATGTGCAGTTACTGCTCTAAAAGTTTCTGAATTTGCTGTTACATGTAATTCTGCTACTTGCTCTTTGCCTTCTGTTTTAATTGTTGCTAAAACATCAAACTCCTCTCCAAAATATTTTACTAATCTTTCTAATTTTCTTTCGATATAGTCTTTAATTGCCTCTGTTGCTTCTAAATCTTTTCCTGTAATTTTTATGTTCATAAAAATCGCTCCTTTCATTTTTGTTCTTTTGTTTTCTAATGTACTTTTATTATACATTGTTTCTTTTATTTTTTCAAACATTTTCCTAATTTTTCCTAAATTTATTTAATTTTTTTATATTTTTACCTTTGTTATAATTTTTTTTCGATTTTTACAAATTTTTGTTAACTTTTCTTTCAATTCTCTTGCCAAAACTAGATTTTTATGATAAAATTTTATTTGCTATATATGAGGGAGGTGCAAAATAAATGCCAAATATTAAATCAGCTATTAAACGTGTAGATGTTATTGAAAAGAAAACATTACAAAATAATATGGTAAAATCAGCTTATAAAACTGCTGTTAAAAAATTTGAACAAGCTGTTGCAGAAGGAAATGTAGAAGAAGCTACTACTTTATTTTCTAACGCTACTAAAAAAGTAGATCAAGCTTGCACAAAAGGTGTTATTGTTAAAAACACAGCAGCTAGAAAAAAATCTAATATGGCTAAAAAATTAAATGCTATGAAAGCATAAATATAAAAAATTGTGCACAGTTTTTTATATTGTAGAAATTTTCAAGCAATAGCGAAGAAAAGCTCTATATAAAAAAACGTATTTATTGTCAAAAATAAGTACGTTTTTTCTTTTTTTACTTTATTTTGTAAGCTTTTGTCTATATTTTGTTTCTGTAAACTCTTTACATTTAATGGAAAATGTTGTATAATAATTCTTATATTATATAAGGAGGTATAACCCGATGCAGCAGGATGTAATGAATATCCAAGAAGCTCGGAGTTTTGTAGGGAAAAATGGTCCTCAATATGTTAAACTTTATGCAACAGAAGAGGAAAAACGTCGTTTTGAAGGTATCCTATACTATCAAGGGAAACCCAATAAATCCCTCATTACTAAACTTGCTTCTCCTACCAATTGAAATAATTGGCAGGCTAAGAAAAAGCCAGAATACTTAATAATTTAAGTTCTGGCTTTTTCTTTGTCCTTTTCAATAATTCTAAAAGTATATTTCAGAAAAATAAAAAGATTAAGTTCTACTACCTAAGTTTTGAATGAATTGTACGATGGCATTCCAAATTCCTTGTAATATATTGCTAAGAATATCTACAATTGTTTTTACAATAGTATTTCCTTCATAAAATTCTATTATCCAACGATGCGTTGGTGGAAAGAACCAAAGAATAGCAATGATTATAGCTAAAATAAGAATAACTTTTAATAAATCTATCACTCGTTTTAATGTCCAAGGCTCTTTTATTTTAAATCCAAGTCTTCTTAAATAAGTGTAATAAGCATCATGATATGCTTTATTCATTTCATTTTGGATTTTTTGTCTGTTTTCGTATTCCATTTGTGTTCTTCTATTTTCATAGTCTATTTGTTCTTGACTTGCTTGATATTCTAATGGTGATTGTATGTTTTGATTTTCTTTTTGCATATTATTTTCATATTGTTGTGCATTTATTTGTTTTTCTTCTTGTTTTGTTTGTTCTAATTCTATATCATATTGTTTTCTTTTTTCCTCGTTGCTTAAAATATCATAAGCTTCGTTAATTTGCTTCATCTTTCTTTCTGCTTCTTGTTTTTGTGATTCTTCTTGCAAATCTGGATGATACTTTTTAGCTAATACTCGATATGCTTTTTCAATTACTTCTTTTGAGGCTTTCTCACTAACCTCTAATATTTCATATAAATTGGCCATAGTTTTCCCTTCTTTTTTAAATTATATCATGAAAATATGCAAAAACATAGTTTTTTTTGAAAAAATATGTTATAATACCAACTATCAGAAAAATATTATATTTTTTTGACATACTATTAAAAATAGTCATTTATTTTTTAGAGGAGTGAGACTTTTGAAATTAACTTCTGATGATGAGACTTTAGCTGAAAATAAAGTATTAATTTTATATATTTTGAGTAAAGTAGCAAAGCCTATTTCTAATCATGCTTTGCTTAATTTGGTACTTACTATTACTGATATGAATTATTTTTATTTTCAACAATTTTTGTTGGATTTATTAGAAAATGGTTATATTTCTCAATTTGAAAAAGATGGTCATAATTTCTATGAAATGACAAGTAGTGGAAAGGAAACTTTAGAACTTACTAAAAATATAGTTCCAGGTATTATAAAATTAAAGGTAGATAACAGTTTTAAAAAAGAGCTAGAAACTTTTGAAAATGAACATTCTATCGTTGCTGAATATACCCCTCGTAGTGAGAATTACTTTGATATTTCTTGCAAAATTGTAGAGCATAATGAAACTATTTTTGAAGTAAATACTTTTGTTGGCTCTAAAGAGCAAGCAAAGGAAATTGTAGATAATTGGCAAAATAATGCTGAGGAAATTTATCCTGCTATTTTGAAAGTTTTAACAAAAAGTAAAAAATAAATTTTGGAAAGCAAAAAGAAAGATTTGTCCCAAATCTTTCTTTTTTTCTTAATATTGTCTTCCCCAAATTACCATTTTATCTGCTTTTTTACCACAGCATACACAAGTGTCTGATATTTTTTCTTGCTCAAATGGAATGCATCTTGAATGTGCACCTGTTGCTTCTTTTATTTTGTTTTCACATTCTTCATCTCCACACCACATAGTTTTTACATAACCTTGGTTTTCATTGATATTTTTAATAAATTCTTCTAATGTTGTTGCTGTTGTTGTTTTTGAAATTGCTCTTTGCTTACATTCATTATACATATTGCTTTGAATATCATCTAAAATTTTCTGTAATTTTGTAGGCAATTCTTGTAAATCTACTTCTATTTTTTCCGCTGTGTCACGCCTTACTACTACGCATTTATTTGCTTCTATATCACGTGGACCAAGTTCAATTCTAACTGGTACACCTCTTAGTTCCCAATCGTTAAATTTAAAACCTGGCGATACTTGATCTCTTGTGTCTATTTCTATATGATAGTTGTCTTTTAATCTTTCATATAGTTCCTGCGCTTTTTCTTTTACTCCTTCTTTGTGCATAGCAACTGGTACAATAACTGCTTGAATTGGTGCTACTTTTGGTGGTAATTTTAAGCCTCTATTATCGCCATGTGCCATAATAACTGCACCTATTAGCCTTGTGCTAATACCCCATGAAGTTTGATATGGGTATTCTTCTTTTCCTTCACGATTTTGAAATGTTATATTAAATGGTTTTGTAAAGTTTTGTCCAAAATAGTGTGATGTTCCTGCTTGAAGTGCTCTTCCATCATGCATTAAAGTTTCTACTGTGTATGTTGCTTCTGCTCCTGCAAATTGCTCTTTTGGTGTTTTTCTTCCTTTTAGCACTGGAATAGCAAGTAAGTTCTCTATAATATCGGCATACACGTCTAACATTTGAAGTGTTCTTTCCTTTGCTTCTTGCTCTGTTTCATGAATGGTATGACCTTCTTGCCATAAAAATTCTCTTGAACGTAAAAATGGTCTTGTTTCTTTTTCCCATCTTAACACATTACACCATTGATTATAAACAAATGGTAAATCTCTCCATGATTTTAGCCATTTTGCATATAAGGTTGAAAACATTGTTTCTGAAGTTGGTCTAATACATAGTTTTTCATCTAATTCTTCTTGCCCACCAATTGTTACCCATGCTACTTCTGGTGCAAAACCTTCTACATGGTCTTTTTCTTTTTCTAGTAAGCTTTCTGGTATTAGCACTGGGAAATATACGTTTTTTACTCCTACTTGTTTAAATTTTTCATCTGCGTATTTTTGAATATTCTCCCAAATTGCATAACCATAAGGCTTTATGGCTATGCAACCTTTTGTATCTGTATAGTCTGCTAAGTCTGCTTTTAGTACAATGTCAGTGTACCATTTTGCAAAGTCTTCTTCTATATTGGTTATTTCTTTTACGAAATCTTTTTCATTACTCATTTTCTTTTATCTCCCCTTTTTGTTCTTGTTGTTCTCTTTGTTTTTATAGCTTTTTCTTTTATTCTTGTTCTGCTTGTTTCTCTTCTTCTATTTCTTTTTGTACATCTTTTTCTTTGACTTCTTGTTGATTTTCTTGTCCTTCTGTGTTTTTTTGTTCATCTTGTTCCTCTGTCTCTTCTTTTTCTACATTGTCCCTTTCGGGCATTGGAGCCTCAAGAATATCATCAATAACAATTTGTCTGTTTTCATCCAATTTATATTTTGGTAATTCTGGAAGTTCGTCTAAATTAGTTAGTCCAAACATTTTTAAGAAATCTTTGGTAACACTATACATTCCAGGTCTTCCTGGTAAATCTGCTTTTCCTACATTTTCGATTAGGTTGTATTCTAATAGTTTGTACATGGTTCCGTCGCAATTTACCCCACGAATTGCTTCAATTTCTGCTTTAGTGATGTTTGGGTTGTATGCAATGATAGATAATACTTCTAAAGCAGCATTAGATAGGTTTGGCTTGCTCCTTTTATCAAAAATAGGATATATATATTCATAATATTCTTTTTTAGTAGTTAATTGAAATGCATTTTGTACTTTTATAATTTCAATTCCTCTATTTTGTTTTTCATAATCTTCTTTCATACTTTCAATAATTGCCATTAAATCTTCACTACTTAATTCTAGTGCAGACATTAGCTCTTTTGCTTCTACTTCTCTGCCACAAGCAAATAAAATGGCTTCTATTGCAGCTTTTACCTTTTCTATTTCCATGCTAACTATAATTCCTTTCCGACACAAATATAAGAAAATTTTAAACTTATCCTATTATCTCACGGAAAAGCGAATCTGTCAACAAAAAGTAGCGCTAGTTTGCACTACTTACTTCTTTTTCTTCTATTTCTATTATGCTTTCATATAGCCTCTTTTTCTTTTGATATTTTTTATTTTCTACAATTACTAAATACCAAAGATAAGCTAAAATAAGTAAAATTGCAATATTTTGCCAATATAAAATAGCAATACTGCAGAAAATAGTTAGAAAGCAAATAGTAAAATATGAAATTGTATGCATATAATCGTAGGCTTCTTTTCTTCCATATAAAATATGTAAAATTCCTTTTAAAATTCTTCCTCCATCCATTGGATAAATTGGAATTAAATTGAAAATGGCAAGCAAAATATTTGCATAAATGATTAGTGTTCTATCTATGTGCCAAACTGAAATTGGAAGAATAGAAAACAAAATAATAAAAAATAGATTTGTAAGTGGTCCACTTGCAGCAATAATAATCTTTTTCAGTGTAAGCATAGTTCCATTTTTTATTTTTTTATTTACATTTTCTACTTTACTTTCAAAACCAATTGAAAGACCAAGTGGCATAATTTCTAGACTATTGGGCTTGAATCCTAGAATAATTCCTGCTAGCAAATGTCCTAATTCGTGAAGAACTGCAAAAAGCATTAACATTCCATAAATTTCAATTTGCCTTGTAATAATAAAAATGGCTATAAAAATAAATATTTTCAAATGTAATCGTATTTTCACTTTTTAGATTCCTTTCTTTTGTCTAAACTCTCATAACTATCTATATAATCTATTTCTATGCGAAAGATAAGATTAGCTCTGGATTTACTACTCGATTTGCTTTTCGTACTTCAAAATGTAGATGTGGTCCAGTTGCATTACCACTTTCTCCTACTTCACCTATTTGTTGTCCTTGCACAATTGTATCTCCTTCTTTTACGTAAATTGTTTGGCAATGAGCATATAGAGTAATTACATCATCTTTTTCTATATAAACATGATTTCCATAGCCACCTTCTGTAGAAACACAAGTTACTTTTCCTTCCATAGCAGCTGTAAAAACAGTTCCAGCATTAACTGCTATATCAATTCCCGCATGATTTGCAGATATAATATCTGTTGGCTCTCTTGGTCCAAAACGAGATGTAATTGTTCCTCTTAGTGGCAATATCATACTATAATTGTTTTTAATTTCATTTGCATCAATTTCCATTTGCGATAATTGTATCTCTTCTGATGCTTGACTATTTTCTTGCTGAATTGCTGATTCTACTATAGTTTCATTTGCTAAAAGTTCTTCTCCTTCTTCTCCTCCACCAATTCCTCCTTCTACTATTTCATTACTTGTTTCTATATTATTTTGTTGTTCATTATTTTCTTGTCCATTTTCTTCTACTTGTTCATTCACTTGGATATTGCTTTCTTCTTGTTCTGAGCTTTGCTCTGTATCTTCATTTTTTTGTAATAGAAATGCTTTTATATTATTGTTATAATATTCTTCTGCCTGCTTATATACATTTTGAAAATTGATGTCATAGGATAAAAATTCTTTTGTTTTACTAATGACATTTTCTGAAAAAATATAGTTTGAATTTTTTATTAAATAAAAAATAAAATAAATTAATAGGCAGATGGCAATTTGTAAAATAAGTTTTTTAAATAGACTATACTCTACCTTTTGTGTACTATTGACATTACTGCTTGGAACACGTACGCCACCTTGCATTTTTCTTCTTTGATAAATTTCTTCCGCTCTTCTTATTCTTTCTTCTGCACTTATGGTTCTTTCCAAACCTTCCACCTCTTCCTTGGTTTTTCTTTGCTTATTCATTTATATTCTTGTTTTTTTCTTTTATGCAAAATAATAAAAAGTATTTATACATGAAAAAATCCGCTAAAGCGGATTTTAAAATTATTTATTTTTTTATTTTCTTGTTCAATAAATTATGATTCAAAATGGACAGATGATACAAATGTATAAGTTGACCATTTAAGCGGATAGCGAGTTACTGACAACTTATTCAAAATCAAACGTCCGAATGTATCATCTTAATATCATAGCAAATAAACTTAATGCACTAAACATAGCTAAAAAAATTGTTAGGGCTTTTAGTCTTTTATATTTTTCTTTTAATTTCTTATTAGAGTTTCCCAATTCGTATTCTTTTTTATCTATTTTTGTAATATAGTCTTGCACTATCATTTCAGCTTCTTTTATAATGTATTCTTTTGTTTTTGGTTTTTCTTCTTTTTCCGTTGCTTTATTTTTTTCTATTTTTTCTTTCTTATGTATTTTTACATTATCTTTAAATACAACAAATGCTTCTTCTACCATATTAGAAGGTAAATCTCTTAAAATTACAATATTTTTCATTGTATTTGTATCCATATAAATTTCATTTCCTTTCAAATTCATTTATATAGATTTTTTCCATTTTTGGTGAGATTATACTTTTTATATATATTTTATTACTTCACAAATTCCATCTACTACTATTTCAGATAGTCTTATTACTTCATTTAAAGCAACATTTTGAAGGCTTGCGAAATTGTATTTTGATAGTTTATAATTTTTTCCTACTACTGCTTTTATTGAAATATTTCCTACTTCTATTTTTGATTTATAAAGTCCTTTTCCTAAGTTTATTTTTTCTTTTTTTACAAATATTTTGCCTATATTTTCTTCTTGTGAAAGGGCTGCATCTATAGCAATAATACAAGGATTTTGGTGTCTTTTCTGTATATCTTTTAATGTATCTTTTATATTTGTATAGCACAAATTTTCTTTTAATGTTCCATATATTGTAATATTTGAAATATTGTATGGTTCTAATTTTTCTTTCAATTCTGTTCCTACTAATGGTCCTAAACAATCTCCTATCATTCTATCTGTTCCAATACATAAAAACACTATTTCCATATCATTTTTATTTTTTCTTTCTTGCTGAAGATAATAATTTAGTTCCTGCACAAAGTCATCTTTTTGCTCATTTTCTTCCTCATTATATAGCACATTCATACTTACTATCATTCCTTCCCTTTTTGCTTTATTTTTGTTTGAAAAAGAATTGTAATTATTTTTTACCCTTTTTCAAAAAACTTTTCTTTTAGGATAAAATATGTTGTTTTTTTGTATTTATTACAATATTTTTCTTGGACTAATGATAATATTTACATCTTTACTATTTTGATATTTTTTTATAATGTCCTCAGAAAATCCTGCTATTTCGTTTGATAATACAATAGTATGATAGTTTTGATTTACTAATTCTTCCATAGTTTTATCAACTTCTTCTGGATTTTTTAGACGATGCACCTCCATACCTAATCTTTCTGCAATAGCAAAATTTTTATTATCTTTTTCTTCTTTTATCCATGATATTTTCATTTTCTTTCTCCTTTCTAAAGTACAAAATTTGATTTATATTCTATATTTGAATATTATTAAACTTAATATTTAGTATATTGTGCCTTTTTCGTTTCTTTTTTATACCTTTGTTGACTTTTTTGATGTTTTATACTATGATTTTTTATAGTTGAAGCATTAACATACTACAAATAATGTATAAGATTTTATAAAAAAGGAGTAAATGAAATGTTAAAAGAATTTAAAGAATTTGCTTTAAAAGGCAATATTATGGATATGGCAATTGGTGTTATTATTGGTGGTGCTTTTCAAAAAATTGTTACTTCTTTAGTAAATGACTTAATTATGCCAGCTATTGCTATTTTTACAGGAAAGGTTGATTTTTCTGATTTGGTGCTTACTGTTGGAAATTCTTCTATTAAATATGGCTCTTTTATTACAACTGTAGTTGACTTTTTTATTATCGCATTTTCTATTTTTATTGCCATTCGCTGGATTCAAAAAATTAATGATAAGGCAAAAGAAAATTTAGAAAAAAGCAATTTATTAAAACATGTAGAAACCGATAAAGATGGAAAAGAAGGAGAAGAAACAGAAAAAGAGCCTACTACAAAGGTATGCCCTTATTGTTTTTCTGAAATTCATATAGAAGCAACTAGATGCCCTCATTGTACTTCTGTTTTAGAAGAGGAAAAAGAAATGGTAGAGGAAGATAATTAATCTACTTTTACAAATTTACTTGACAAAGTTTATGAGTTACCACTAATCAATGTTCACCTTATTATTTTGCTTTTGGTAACTCTTTTTTTATTTTTTGTTTTTTGATTTTTTTATATTTTTATTAAATAACTAGCAAATCTATTAAAATTCCTGATACAACCCCTATTGCATATAGTATGGCTAATATTTTTATATTTTCTTTTCTATTTTCATTCACACGGAATAAAACCAAAATACCAATTCCAGAACCTACTAATAAACCACCTATCATGGAGCCAAATGAAATTACTTGTTCTAAATATAGTTGAGTTAGAATAACAGATCCTGCACAATTTGGAATAATTCCTACCAAACTTGCAATAATTGGCCCTACTACTGGCATATTTAAAATAAGATTTGCTAGATTTTCTTCTCCTATTAAATGAATAACACAGTTTATTAAAAGAGAAATGATAAAGATAAATACAAAAATATGTAAGGTATGTTTTATAGCAGATTTTAAAATTCCTTCTTCTTCACAATGACAATGCTCATGCTCGCAAATATGACCTATTTCTTCCTCTAATGTATCTTCTTTTTTCTTTTTTATTGCTTGTCCTATCATATCTATTAGTAAGCCTGCTACTATTCCTATTAACAATTTAATGGCTAAAATGGTTATAATAGTAGAAATTGGAACTGCTTCTGAAATTAGAATAGGAAGCATTTCATCAGAGGTTGATAGAAAAATTGCAATTAGTGTTCCTAAAGTAATAACTTTACCTGCATATAAATTAGCGGCTGCTGCTGAAAACCCACATTGTGGAAAAATTCCTAAAATTCCCCCAAGTAATGGTCCAAACTTTCCTGATTTTTGAATTACCTTTTTTGCCTTTTCTCCTGTTTTATGCTCAATATACTCCATAATAATGTAAGTAATGAATAGGAAAGGTAATAGTTTTATGCTATCTATTATAGTATCTAACAAGATATCTATCATCTTCGTTCCTCTTTCTTATAAAATATTTACGTTTTTTTTAACAGTTATTATGATAGCATAATTTTTTAACTTTTACAAGTTGAAACATACAAAGTTATAAAGAATATAGGTATTTAATAATAGGTATTATTCTTGGCAAAGTTCTTTTATTTTCTTTATATTTTTCATTACACACTCATATCCATATTGATAACAATGGTCTAACTTTTGCACGTCTAGTAAACCTACTTTATCTGTATAAACACTTAATACCATATCACTTTTTTCTAAATTTTCTTCTGCAATTTTGTTTCCCATAATGTCAATTGTTTTCATTATAATATCCATTATATTACTTGTTTCATCTACAGGGTCTGCATCAAATTTTACTGCTATTACTTTGTCTGCCCCTTGCTTTCTTACTTCTGTAACAGGTACATTGTCTAAGGCTCCTCCATCCATAAAAGCATGTGTTCCTATTAAACATGGATTGAATACAGCAGGAAAACTACTACTTGCTCTTACTGCTTTTCCTATGCTAATGTTAGTTAAGTACTGAGATTTATCTTGTGATTCTTCTGGAACATTATTGGTAAATACATATTCTTTTGATTCTGCAATATCTACACTTGGTATTACAATAGGCATTGGTATTTGTTTTATTTCTTTAATTCCTTTTTTTAATGCTAATTTATTGCATAGTATTTCTATTGGTTCTCCATCTTTTAGCCCTGTTACCTTCTTTTTATAAAAAATATATTGTTTTATTCCTTTCCATATTGGTTCAGTGTGAAAAGAAGTAATTTCTTTGGCATACCTTTTAAATAAAAGATAGATATAATGTGGTTTATAGCCCATAGCATATAAACTTGCTATCATACTTCCGGCAACTTGTTCCTCCTATTATATCAATTTTAATCTCATTATCTTCTAATGCTTTTAGCACTCCTGCATGTGCAATTCCTCGAATACCTCCACCAGATAAAGCAATTCCTAATTTCAATAAAAAGCACCTCTCTTATGTTTAACTATATTATTTACTAATATTATATGTTTAAACATTAGAGAGGTTATTTACTAGTTTTTTTATGGAATTGCTATTATGTACTTATATAATTTAATACTTTTTATATGTTTTAATATTTTTTACATAATTTAATATTTCTTAGAATCCTGTTCTTGGAAGTTTTGGCTCTTCTGGTTTTTTAGAAGGATTTGTAATAGTTATTTCTTGTGTACTTTCATGCTCTATAATTTCTACTTCAAATTCTTCATTTGTTATGTCATAATCATAATGTGTTTTTACTTCTCGAATTGTATAAATTCCTTTTTCTAATTCTTTACTAATTGCAATTCCTTCTTCATTGGTAATTAATGTTTGTACCACCTTTTTATTTTCATCTAAAATTTGAAAGATTACACCTTCAATTGGACTTCCTTGTAATCTTCCATTTATTAGGTTGTCGTCTTCACTTATTTTTATAATTTTTATTTTTCCTTTTATTTTTTCGTTTTCTAGTTTTAATGTGATTACTTCTCCATATTTAATTTCCACAGTAATCTCTTTTTCTTTTAATACATAATTATCGTTTGTTTTTGTTTCCTTTAGAGTGTAAGTTCCTATTTCTAAATTGTTTGCATAAGCCTCGCCTTTTTCATTGGTAATTAGTGTTTGTACTAATTTTCCTTCGCTATCAAAAAGTTTAAATTCTACATTTTTTAATGCAATTTTATTATCTTCAGCATCTACTTTAATAATTTTTAAATTTCCTTTTTTTCGCTCATTTTCGAACATAACACTTGCTAGTTTTCCCCATTGCAAGGTAACTTGTTTTTTCTCTTTTGAAAGTAGATATGGTTCTGGAACCTTAGTTTCCTCAATGGTTACAGTTTGTGGATAAATTCCATCTAAATGTGCAATTCCATTTTGATTTGTAGTAACTTCTCCTATTTTATTTTGTTTTTCATCTATTATTTCAAAAGTGACATTTGCTAGTGGTTTCTTTGTTTCTGCATCTATTTTTTGAATTTCTAAACTACATGTATTTGCTTTTATTTTTAATTGAATAGATGTTCTTGCTGTTTCATAACTATTTAAATATGTAACATAACTTTGTGCCTCACTATCTCCACTTTTACAATGAAAAATAGGGTTGGTTTTTATTTGTGCATTTTTTACAATTACCGTTCCATTAATATCTTGTTTTATTTGGTTTGTTGGAATTGCTATTTTAAATGTATTTTGTGAAAAATAGTTTTGTTCTACATTATTCATATCTAATATTTTTGTTCCATTTGGAAATTTTTGCATTTCTACTTCATAAGATTTTAATTCTTTATTAGCTTGTACTTTATAATTTTGCACATAATATTCTATATTATTAATTATTTCTGTCTTTCTTCCTTGGTATTCTTGTATTCCTACATTTGGTGGCTGATAAGTATCACTTCCATTTATTCCATAATCATACAATGTTTGTGCTACTTCTAACACTTTCTTTCCTCTTCTTTGTATTTCTTCTACTGTATTTCCATCTACACTTCTATTCCCTAAAATATATTTTTGGGTTGGAGCAATAGAATCTTTTAATGAGTGAAGTGCTACCTTTGTCGCAGAGTATAAATCATCATCACATTCTAAATTCCATTCTGTGTAATTTGAACCCATATAACCTTTATCTAATATCCTCCAAATTCTTTGGTCTTCTTCTTTTTGAATGGTTACATTGTAAGCATCATATCCAGTTCCTACTCCTTTTTTTGCTGGTTCTACACAAAATGCCGGATAGTTTTTGTTTTCGGCCTCATCATGATAATAAACATAATATACTACTTTATAACTCCATCTTTTTTCATTTTCCATATAATATTCTAGTAAAGAATCACATTCGTGATCTGCTTGTAATAGCACAGTATCCCCTTCTTTAATTTTTGCTTCACTAGGAATGATACTTGCTGTTATTTGTAGTATTTGAAATGTTAGTAATAAAATTAAAATTAATTTTTTTATTATTTTCTTTTTCATTATTTCACCCTTTC
Source organism: uncultured Clostridia bacterium (assembly GCA_947627755.1). Taxonomy (GTDB): domain Bacteria; phylum Bacillota; class Clostridia; order TANB77; family CAG-508; genus UMGS1663. Next base: position 21,270 of record CANQXD010000003.1, read on the forward strand.
TTTGTTTTTATAACTTAGTTTTATTCAATTTTCTGTTACATCTAAAGTTATTGCATTATTTATTAGAGAAACAATGAAGATAAAATGTAAAAAGAAAAGACTAAATAAAACGTATTTATACGTTTATTTAGCCCCTATTTTATATTTATGTATTTTTAATTTATATTACTCTTGTGTGAATGGTAAAATAGCAATTTGTCTTGCTCTTTTAACTGCTAGAGTAATGTCTCTTTGATGTTTTGCACATGCTCCTGTTGCTCTTCTTGGTAATATTTTTCCTTTATCGTTGATAAATTTTTTTAATTGGTCTGCATTTTTATAATCTAATACAAGATTTTTGTCTGCACATAAAGGACAAACTTTTTTTCTTATTTTTCTAAACTTTGGATTGAAATCATCATCCATATTATTATTTCTGTTATTTCTTTTTTGTTTTTTATCTGCCATTGTTTTTTTCCCCCCTATCTTAATTATGTGATAACCTACTTAGAATGGTAAATCGTCTCCAGAAGAAACTTCAAAATCGGAACTTCCAGCTGTTTCTGGCATTGCTCCAAATGTAGCGTCAAAATTATTGCCTGCTTCTCCATCTCTTTTGCTATCTGCAAAATATGCTTCTTCGGCTACTACTTCTGTAATATAATGTTTTTGTCCTTGGTCATCATCCCAAGTTCTTGTTTGGATTCTTCCAATAATACCTACTTGTTGACCTTTTCTAAAGTATTTGCTACAGAATTCTCCTAATTTGCTCCATGCTACAATATTAATAAAATCTGCTTGTCTTTCTTCTCCTTGTCTTACAAATCTTCTATTAACTGCTAAGCTAAAAGAAGCAACTAATGTATTGTTAGATTGTGTATATCTAACTTCTGGATCTCTTGTTAATCTTCCCATTAAAATTACTTTGTTCATATTTTTCCCTTACCTTTCTTTTAAAGGCCCCTATTCTTATTTTTTTAATTTTTGATTTTTTTCTTATTTTTCTACTTTTACTGTCATAAATTTAATAATTTCGTCTGTAATTCTGTAATTTCTTTCAAGTTCTGAAATTAGGCTTGGATTTGCTTCAAAGTAAAATACAACATAATTTCCTTCTTTGTTTTTTTGTACTTCGTAAGCTAATTTTCTTTTTCCCATTTCATCTACTTTTTCAAGTTTTCCATCTGTATTAATCAAATCAGAGAATTTTTGAATAACTGCTTTTATTCCTTCTTCATCTAAATTTGGATTAATAATGATAACACTTTCGTATTTATTCATTATTGTTTCACCTCCTTTTGGACTATTAACCTACAGATTTCTGTAAGTAAGGATGTAAAAATTTCGTTTTATTTTTACAACGATAGTATTTTATCACATTTTTTAAGATATCGCAAGGGTTTTTGAGATTTTTTTAGCATTTAATTACTCTTTTTTTCTTTTGTATAATAGTTCATACCATAGCCAAAATCTAATTTATAATAAATTCCTATAAATTCTGGTGTATCAGATTCTATTTCGTAAGTAGGCTCTACAATAATTTTTCCATTACTATTGATAACACCCCATTTGTCATCTTGCATTATGCCAGCAAATCCATAATTATTTAATTCTAATGCCATATCATATTTTGCTTCAATTACGGTATTTCCTTCTTTATCTTGATATCCCCATTTGCCATTTTCTGCTTGGAAAGCATATAAATTTAAATTAGTGAAAAGTTCTTTATATGATATTTCATTTCCTTTATTATCTAAATATTTTCTTTCTGTTTTTGAAAAAACTGTTACATAATTTTCTTCTATTTGAATATTAGCCTCTTTCATAGAAACTATTTTTTCCATATTTTCATTATAAATTTCAATTGTATATGGTTCTAGTAAAATGGTTTGTATCATTTGTTTGTTTTCTATATTGTAGATAACATCACAGTTTGAAATTATTTCTTGTTTTTTACTTGCATCATATATTCCTACTTTTCTATTTTTAGTTACAATGAAATAATTTCCGAAAGAATATTCAATATAAGAATATTCATTTTCTAATATAACATTTTGATCTTTATCTATTAGTCCAAATTTATCTTGTTTATCTATTGTTATATAATACTGACTATTTTCTACTGTTACAATTGTTTTTTCTGTTTGTGCTTCTTGCTTTTCTCCTTTTTTATTATAAGAAGTAGTAATACCATCTTTTTGTGCATTTATACTTTCTGTCGAAATCATAATGTAATCATATTCTGGCTTCAAAATTTCTTTTCCGTCTATATCTAATACTCCTTGCTTTCCATTTTTTTGTACTAAAAACATTTGATTTTGACTATTATATTCAATTTCTTCATAACTATGTTTTATAATTTGCTTTTTATTTTGGTATATGCCTGCTTGTCCATTTTGAAATGCAAGTAGATAAATGTCATCATTTTTCATTTCTTCTATTATACGATTAACCTCATTATATTCTACTTCTAAAATTGTTTTTCCTTGGTTGTCTATATAGCCATATCGATAACCTTCTTGCTTTTTTTGACCTACAACAAAACCTGCTTTTTGATATTGCGTTTCTTTATCATAGTAGCCATCTGCGCTAATAGAATCATATTCAATGTCTATTATTGTTTTTCCTTTGATGTTAATAACTCCATATTTTTCTTCTTGTTTTACTAATAAGCATCCTTCTTTATATTGCAAGCTTTCTATAGAATCATATATTGCTTTTGTTATTTTTTTGCCTTTAAAATCTATTATTCCATATTTATTGTTTTCTTTATATGCAAGAACGCTTTTTTCATACGGAATTTCTGTTGAAATGTCTTTTAAAGAAAGTGGCAATACTTGTGTGTATTTTGTAAAAATTTTTTCATTTTTATCATTTAATACTTCAGTTTGGTATTCTCCTGTTTGAGAATTATAATTGAAGTATCCAATAAAGACTGCTTTGGATGGATTTGGAATTACTAACATGTCATATTTTGGTTCAACTAAGATATTTCCATTTGTATCTATTACACCATATTTTTCATTTTCGTATAGTTTAAAGTAAGAAAATTGGGTTACTTGCTCTATTTCATAATCTTTATCTAATTTTTGGTTTATAAATAAGAAAGCTATTGCTATAGCAACAACTATAATAGGCATTAGTAAAAATATCTTTTTATTTTTCTTATTTATATTTTTCTCTACTTTTGTGTTTTTTTCTTTACTTATTTCTTCATTTTCTTCTTCCATTTTTTATTTCATTCCCTTCTTACTTTGCTTGAGAAAGCAAACATAGATAATTTGTATTTTATAATAATGTTCATATTTATTCTAGTTTCATAATTTGCAAGCTTTTACTAATAAAATTCTTTTTTCTTCGTATTTTTCTATTTTATAACTTATTTCTTTTGTTTCTATTGTTGGAGCTTCGCCTTCTTCTGGTATTCTTCCTAATAATTCTAGTAAATATCCAGACAATGTGTCATAATCACCTTCTGGAATATCTACTTGTAATATTTTCTTTAGCTCATTGATTGTTACTCCTCCACTAATTAGAAAAGTATTATCATCTATTTTTGTGTAGTCATTTTCTACTTCGTCGTATTCATCAAAAATATTTCCAACAATTTCTTCAAGTAAATCTTCCATAGTAACAACTCCTGCTGTTCCACCATATTCATCAATGACAATTGCCATTTGCATTTTGCTTTTTTGTAAATCTTTAAACAATTCGTTAATTGGTTTACTTTCCGAAACAAAATAAGCTTCTCTCATAATATGTTTTATTTTTACAGGTTTCTTTGTATAAAAGTATTTTAATAAGTCTTTTACAAATAAAATCCCTTTAATATCATCAATGTTTTCTTCATAAACAGGAATTCTGCTATATTTGTATTCGTCTAAATCTTCTATAATATCTTCTATTTTTGAATTAATTTCTATAGCATATACGTCTGTTCTTGGTGTCATTACCTCTGATACATTTATATCATTGAATTCAAAAATATTATGAATCATCTCTTTTTCTTCTTCCTCAATTGTTCCTTTTTCTTCACCTTCATCAATCATCATTTTTATTTCTTCTTCTGTTACTACTTCTTCTTCATTTTCAGAAATGCCAAATAATTTTGATAGAATATTTGTTACAGAGGTTAGTATTTTTACAAATGGCGCAGTTATAATAGAAATGCCTCTAATAATTGGAATAGTTGCAAATGCAATTTTTTCGTAATATTTCATTGCTAGCCTTTTTGGTACTAATTCCCCTAATACTAAAGTAAAAAAGGATAGAATAATTGTAATTAATACAATAGAAATGCCTCGCCAAATTTCTATAGATAATGTCGGAAATAGAAGATGTAAATTTGGTGCTAATTTATCTGCAAAAGTATCTGAAGCGAAGGCACTAGATAAGAATCCTGCTAAGGTGATTCCAATTTGAATAGTTGCTAAAAATTTGCTTGGATTTTTTAACATTTTTTCAATTTGCTTTGCTTTTTTATTTCCTTCTTTTGCTTGTTTTTCTACCTTTGCATCATTAAGAGAAATAAATGCTATCTCTGTAGCAGCAAAATATGCATTTAATAAGATTAAGATAAATAAAATAAAAATTTGCATTATCACGTTTTTGTTTTCATTTTCCTCTCTTTTTTCTTATATTTATACCCATTTTTTACTGCTTTTATTATATCTTTATTCTATTTCCTGTGTCAATTGTTTTTCTTTTTTTAGTGTTTTATTTTTACATATAAAATTTTCTAATTTATTGTTACTAATTTTTTTATTGAATAAATTTTCCGTTCGTCTTGATTCCAAGTATTTATTAAGGCATCTACTTCTGAATTAGGAACTAACGCTATTCGAAGTGCTGAAATTGGTTTTGTTGTATCATAACACGTTAATTCTCCATTTTTCGCAGGTGATAACCAACCAACAGAATCTACGTAAACTTGATAGCAAATAGAATTTTCGTTATATGATTTTAATTTTATTTGTAATGCCGAAATACCATAACGATATTGTTTTGCAATTTCTTCTGGAATTGGATTTTCATTATACATATCTCCTTTTCCTATTCCATTGACACCACCGCCACCTAGTTGAAAATAATATTTTCCATTTAAAAGTATTCGGTCTTCTTGTGTTTCATATTTCCAATCACTTCCTTGAGGATTCCAACCATTAGAATAAATTTGACCTGTAATTTCACATCTTCCTTTACCTTCTTCTCCCCAATGAGTATAAACATAAGCTCTTGCTTGTAAATAGTCTTTTTCAACATCACCAGAAATGTTAAAAGCTAAACTTTCTGTTTTGTAAGTAGCATTTTTTCTTATTGCTTCTAAACCTGCAATGTCATAATTTCCATAACCATAACTCCAACTTACTACTGAATTATGAGAAGCATAACTTAATATAATATTAGTTGCCTCTATAATATTTATTTCTACTTGGCTACTATTTCCTGCTAAATCTTGAATGGTAGTAATATAAGATAAATTGTTTGTAAATATCTTTTTCAAGATAGTTTTATTTTCTAAAGTCCAACCATCTAATTTTCTAATTTCTTCATTTGCTATAATTTTTGCCTCTATTTTGCCTGCTTCTATTTTTTCTTGTGAGTAAATACCTTGTGGCTTTGTATTATCGATTTGAATATTCGTATCTTTTGTTACTGATACATTTGTATTTCCTGTTTCATCTTGAATAACACCATTTTGTATACTAATGCTTAAATTTCCTTCTTCTTTGATACCAAATAATTTTAGTTTTACTTCTTGCTCTTTTGTTTCTTTTCTAATAACTTCAAATTCTTTGGTAACTGAATCGATTTCTTTATTGTTAATCAATACATGAATATCATTTTTTTCTAAAGATTTTTGTATTTTTTGATCATCTTTTACTAATAAGTTTATACTAATTTGCGTTTCTTGATTAGCATAATTAGGATAGCTTTCATTGCTGTTATAAATGCTTAATATTTCTACCACTGGAGCAATTGTATCTATATTGTTTACTTCTATTGTTACTTTTTTGCTATTTCCTGCCTTATCTTTTATTTCTACTTCTTCTTGTGTATTTTGTTCAAATTTCTTTTTTAATGTACATCCATCTTCCTGCAAAACCCATCCATTTCCTGGATCTTGCACTTGTTCATCTGCTTGCAGAGTTACTTCTACTGGTTGAGAAGTTTTTTCTCTTGTAGAATATGTTTCCTCTACATTTGGAGGTGTTCTATCAATGTTTAAGGTGCCAGCTACTATATTTTCTTCTATTACATATTTTCCAAATGTAGGCGTTAAGAAAATACAAAATAAAATTAAAAATGTAATAGTTGCAATTAAAATACTTTTTTTCATTATTATTTCCTCCTTATCTTTTTAATTTTTTATATGTTATTTGCTGTTTGGATAGAGTGAATTTTCACTTCTACATTTTCATTAATATCTTTTCCTAAGGTGCCTTTAGTATTATCATAAGTAATTTCTAAACGATAAGAATGAGTTTGTTTTTGGTCTTTTCCTAATTTAATTGTTGCTGTTTTATTTTGGGTTAAGGGAATTTGTTTGTTGCCTTGATAAAGAGCAAATTGTATAGATTCATCTGTATTAGAAATAATTTCAATATAATATTCCATATCCACTTGATTTAATTCATCTTCTTTATAATTTCGAACTTCAAAAACATAAGATGCTTTAGGGGCGAATGCAGTTAGTAGCAAACTTTGTTCTTTTTTTATTTCTAAAACTGGCTTTGCAATACTTGCAAAGCCTTGTCCTGTTACTTTACTTTGATATTTTGCAAAGCTTATCCCAATTAGAATTCCAAGTAAAAGAAGAAGTAAAAGAAATATGAGAAGAAAAATTTTACTTGGTTTCTTTTCTTTCTTTTCAAACAACTTTTTTTCACTTTGAGTTAGGAATGAACGTTGCTTTAATTTTGTTTTCATATTTTCTCCTTTCCTTTTATGATAATAAAAAAAATACATATTCCAATCACATAATATCGATAATGATAAATGATTCCTAATAATTGAGAATGGAAAATAACTTTTCCTTGAATTTGTTCTTTTGTTACTATTTTTTCATCTTCTGTATTATTAGCATCTCCTTTGGTAATATAACCTTTCTCTGTTGTTTGAACAATACGATGTGTTATAAAATAGGAATTTCCTACATTATAAGTAATAATATCTTTTGTTTTATAGTTTTTTTGTTTTACTAATATTATAATTTCGCCTACTTGTAACTCTGGTACCATACTTCCTGATTGTATTTTATATAGTTTAATATGGCTTTGGTATACTAATAAAATTAAAATACATATTATTAAAAATAAAATTATACTTTTTTTCATTTTTATACTGACTGTGGTGTTTCTTGAGTTCCTGTTATAACAATGTTAAAGGAATATTGCTCTAATAATGTTCCATCATTTGTGTCTTGTGCATCTTCTTGTGTTCTATTGCCTTGCGTTTCATAAGGCCAATTCCATAAAATTGTCATTGTTTTTGTTTTTTCACTTGCGTTTGCTGCTATAGTTCCTTCCAAATATTGTTCTAAATCTTTTACACTATTTACGGTGTGCCCATCATACGTAAATTGCAAATTTTGTGGCTTACTGGTTTCATTTTGGAATTTAACATCATAGTTAATTCCTACTTCTGAACCACTTGCGTCTATTTCAATATTGAAAGAACCATTAGTTCCCGGTGCAATTGTATTTTGTTTCAATGTTTCTTTCTTATAAGTGCTTGCCAAGTTTAATGGTGTAATACTAGCAGTTTGTCCATTTACTAAAAATGCCCATTTTGCTACTTCAATAATGCCTTTTCCATCAACCTGCGTTAAATATTTAGAGTAACTTCCTCCTTGAAAAAAAAGTAATAGTAAAAATAATAAGATTAGTAATACTAAAAAAATAATTTTTCTTTTTGGCTTTTTCATATATTTTTTATTTCCTTTCTAAATTTTTATCTCTTGTGCCTGAACACAAAGTCTGTATTCAGGCACATTTTCTACACAAGTAATTAAGGTTAATATATTTTCTTTTGTTTCTTTCAAATAGGAAAAATCGGTTTCTTTGATGTACCCTTTCCAAGTTACATGATAAGTTCTTTTCCCTTGCTCTGTTTGATAGATAATACTATCTCCTATTTCGAGCCTTTTTAATTCTTGGAAAAAATGAGATGGGTATCCTCTATTATGAGCAGCTAGGGCTACATTTCCATTCCATTTATTAGTGGATTCAAAATGACCTACTGCTTGTTTTAAAATTTCTTGACTAGTTCCTTCTAAAATAGGGGCCTCTAAATTGATTTTTGAGATAAAAATTTTCCATGATGAATTGCTTATTTCATTTACTTTTATATCTTCTTTTTCATCTTTTTCTAGGCTTGATTGACTTGTTTTAAGAACAAAACTAGAATGAATTTCCTTTTTTGATTTCTCTTCTAATTGTTTTAGAATAAATAAGATGGATACCAATAGGATAAATGAGATGATAAGTGAAACAATAATTCCCTTTCTTTTGCTATAGTTTGACATACATACGCTCTTACCTCCTAACTTTACTTGAACTTAAATTTTTAATATTCTATGGAAGTTATCATCTAGAATAATTAACTTAACATAGAAAATAAATATTTAGAAATAAAATTGCAATTTCAAATCTGGCTTTATGTTACCATATATTTCCAATTATGTAAAGAACTTTTCATCGCCTTTTTCTTTCATTTTTCGACTTTGGGCTTGTAAATGCTTGATATTGCCTATTATTTTTATGATGGTTCTTGTATAATTACATAATATATGTTATAATTATAACATAACTATTGTAAATATTCTTTTCAAAAGGAGGATTTGACATGAGTGAAACATCTACTATCAACAAGGCACGGGCTTCTAACTCTTTAGAACCTAATTGGATGAAGAAAAAAGTATGTATTGCTAATGCCAAAATTAACGGTTTAGCAAAATCTCCTTATTTCTTTGAGCCGAGAGTTTACTACGTTTGGGACATTACTTTTTCTAAAACTTCTACATTACTTTTCTATAATCTTCCGTTTATTTATATGGGAAATACCTACGAAGAAGCAGAGGTATTTTGTAATCAGGTTAAGCAGAATTTTGCTGACGCCCATATTCAGAACGGCGATATGGTAAAGGTAATGTACCAGAAAAACGGATCTGTAAAAGCAATTGGTTCTATGAAAACTGACATCTGGATTGATGTAGATGACAAGTTTTCAAAAAAGACTTTGGAGGAACTCAATGTTATTGTATTAGAAAAATTTATTTATTAAAAGTGTTCTTATTCAAATGAATGCTTTTAGAAATCTTCTATTGAGGAAATTTCCTACAAAAAATCGCGATTTTCAAAATTGAATTTCGCGATTTTTTTATTTTTTATATTATTCTATTTTATTTCTTATAAAATGTAATTTTTACTTATCCAATTCAAAATAGAATTCTACTCCATTTTCATTATTGATAACACCAAAATCGTTACCATATTGGTTCATAATGGCTTTTACTAAAGCAAGTCCAATACCTGTTCCACCATCTTCTCTATTTCTAGCACTATCTACTTTATAAAAACGTTTCCAAATTCTTTCTAAGTCTTCTTCTTTAATATTTTCTCCAGTATTAAAAATGCTGACTCTTACTTTATTGTTATTCTCTTGTATTTGCACTTTTATTTGTTTTTTACCATCTTTTTCTTCTACATGCTTAATTGCATTTGTTAAATAATTTGTAATAACTTGCTCAATGTAAAATTCATCTGCATTTACAGTAATTATCTTGCTATCGTCAAATTCTACTTCAATTTGTTTTTCTGTTAATAACATATTGCACTTACGAATAACCTCTTTCATTAATTCCACAATATCCATATTCCTATTGTTGAATTCGCCTTTTCCATACTCTAATTTCATTAGTTCTAACAATTGTTTTACTAATTTATCCATTTTTTCTGCTTCATCTAAAATAACTTCTGCATAAAATTTTCTAGATTCTTCATCATTATTTACGTTTTCTACTAATCCTTCTGCATAGCCTTGTATTAAAGCAATTGGCGTTTTTAGTTCATGAGATACATCAGAAATAAATTGTTTTCTCATTTCGTCAATTTTTGATTTTTCTTCAATATCTTTTTCTAACTCTCCATTTGTTTCTCTTAGTTGTTTTATTGTGCTTTCTAGTTTATCTGACATAGTATTAATACTTTTTCCTAAATGGTTGATTTCGTCATCTGCGTCTTTTGTTCTATATTTTTTACTAAAATCTAATTTTGACATACTTTGTGCTATTTCATTTAATTCTAGAATAGGATCTGTAAATTTTTTGGCTATGAAGGATGCCAAAATACCTGCAATGATAATAGAAATTCCACCTATTAGAATAAGCAAACGATTTGCTATTTGCACACTTTCTTGAATAGAGGCAACTTGAATTCTTATGTATAGACTACTACCATTATCCAAACTAGCCGATAAGAAGATATAATTCATACTATTTTTTTCATCTAAAATTCTACGAATCATTACTTTTTCATCTTGGTATATTATACGTTGTTTATTTGTTACTTTACTATCTATAATAAAATTTTGCTCTCCATTATTTAGCATCATTTCATTGATTTTGTTAATAGTTGAAGCTAAATTTCTATCTGAACTAAAAATTAAAATGCTTTGATTATTTTTTATTAAAATATCAAAGTTATTTTTCATAGCAATATGGTTTAGTTCTTCTTCTATGTTGATATTCGCATCTTCATTTTGCTCGATTGTGTTGTATAAGTTATTTATTTTTTCATATTCTAATTTTACATTTTTTACTTTCGAATATAAATAAAAACTTTCTAAAATAACATTGTTAATAATAATTAGAAATATTACAATTATAGATACGACAACACATAGACTAAGAAACAATTTAACACGTACTGATTTTAGTTTTTCCTTGATATAGTTCATGAATGTTTCCTTTCTTTGTGATTTAGTGTAGTGATATTATATTTTTATGTTTTTTATGTTTTTGATTTATCTGTTCTTGTCTAACATTATTTTACTTCAAATTTATATCCAATGCCTCGAATAGTCTCAATATATCTTCCCTTTTTTCCTAGTTTATGTCGAATTTTTTTGATGTGACTATCAATAGTTCTAGAGTCTCCATAGTAATCATAGTTCCATACATTATTTAAAATTTTATCTCTTGATAGGGCAATGCCATGATTTTCTACAAGATATATTAGTAGTTCATATTCTCTTAAACTTAATTCTATTTCTTTGCCATCAATTTTTACTGTTCTTCCTTCTTCATCTATAACAATTCCACCATATTCTTTTTTATTGCTTTCTTTTGGCTTTGTACGATTTAAAATTGCTTCTACTCTAGCTACTAATATTTTAGGACTAAAAGGTTTTGAAATATATTCATCTACTCCTAATTCAAATCCAAATAGTTCATCTTGTTCTTCTCCTCTTGCTGTTAGCATAATAATTGGTACATCTGACTTTTGACGAATTTGACGAAGTACTGACCATCCATCTAATTTTGGCATCATTACATCTAATAAAATTAGTTTTATTTTGTTTTGGTTTTCTTCAAATACGGTTAAAGCTTCTTCTCCATTGGCTGCTTCTAATACTTTATATTGCTTTTGCATTAAAAAGTCTTTTACTAATTTTCTCATTCTAGATTCATCATCTACTACTAAAATAGTAATATCATTCATTTTTTATCATCCTATCTCTATAAACGAAGTAATTATCTTTCAATTTCTCCATTTATCTTTAATTTTTATTTTATATTTTTATGTATAATTTATTTTATAAGCGTTTCTATTTTAAAAGAAGAGCAATGTAAAACCAATTGCTCTAACTCTTTCTTTTTTATTATACTTGCAAAATATGTCTAGTTTGTGAATTTCTTGCTACTTTTTTGTTTTTCTAAACACTTTTTATATTCTTATATTTTTATACTTTAGGAAAGTCATCTCCAAATACGATAGACTTGGGCGTATATTTCTTAGCTCTGTGAATAGAATGAGCAAGAAAATTATGCACACAAATTATACGTAGAAAATTTTTAGAAATTATTTTTCTTATTTTTAAACCAACTTTCTGTAGCTTCTGCTTTGTTCTCTGGAATCCATGAAGAATTTATATTACTTGCTTTAAATTGCTCTTGATAACGTTCTTCTCTCATATAAGGATTTCCTAACTTAATACAATATTGTCTATGTTTTTCGTCCATATTTAGCACCTCTTTTATTTCCTTTATTTTTTCATTCCTTCTTTGATATAGTTTATTTCTTCTTCCATATCTAACCTCATAAATAGAGGTTCACCTTTTTCAATAACTTTGGTTTGCTCTTTTATTTCACCATAAGTTTTTGCGCTATTCCATGTTTTGATAGTTTCTTCATTTATTCCTAATTGTTCTAACATTTTTTGTGATGTTTCTTTCATAAATGGTTGTAATAAAATTGCTACTATTCTTAAATTTTCTGCTAAATGGTACATACAAGATGCCAATTTTTCTTTATCTTCTACATCTTCTGACTTAGCTAATGCCCAAGGTGCTGTTTCATCAATATATTTATTACTTCTTGCTATAATATTCCAAATTTCTTGCAAAGCATTGCTTACATGAACACTATCCATATTTTCTTCTACTTGTTTTACTTTTTCTAATACAAATGCTTCTAATTCTTCATCTTGTTCATTTTTTGTTTTGCCTACCATTGGAATAGTTCCTGCAAAATATTTATTCATCATACCAATGGTTCGATTTAATAAGTTTCCTAAATCGTTACATAAGTCTATATTATATCTTTCTACAAAGCCCTCTGGTGTAAAGACCCCATCTTGTCCATATTGCAATTCTTTTAATAAGAAATATTTTGTAGCGTCTAGTCCATAACGTTCGATTAATAGTTCTGGATATACGATATTTCCTTTAGATTTTGACATTTTTCCGTCTTTCATCATAATCCAACCATGAGCATATAACTTCTTTGGGATTGGCAAATCTAGTGCCATTAAGAAGATTGGCCAATAAATACCATGGAAACGGATAATATCTTTTCCTACAATTTGTAAATCTGCTGGCCAATATTTTTGAAATTTGCCGTTTTCATCTGTTCCATAGCCTAATGCAGTAATATAGTTGGTTAAAGCATCTAACCATACATAGACAACGTGTTTTGGATTTTTTCTTACCTTAACACCCCAGTCGAAACTTGTACGACTAACGCATAAGTCTTCTAGCCCTGGTTTAATGAAGTTATTGAATAACTCATTTTTTCTTGATTCTGGTGCAATAAAATCTGGATTTTGTTCATAAAATTCTTCTAAACGTTTTTGATATTTTTTCATATTAAAGAAGTATGACTCTTCTTTCATTTTCTTTACTTCTCTACCACAGTCTGGACATTTTCCATCAACTAATTGCGTTTCTGTAAAGAAGGTTTCGCATGGTGTACAGTACCAACCTTCGTATTCTCCTAAGTATATGTCTCCTTGCTCCATTAGTTTATCGAAAATATCTTCTACTACTTTTGTATGTCTTTCTTCTGTGGTACGAATGAAATCATCATATTCAATGTTCATGTATTTCCATAATTTTTTAACTTCTTCTGCCATTTCGTCTACATACTCTTGTGGCATTTTACCATTTTTTATTGCTATTTCTTGGATTTTTTGACCATGTTCATCTAGCCCAGTTAACATGTAGGAATCGTACCCTCTTGCGATTTTATAACGTTTCATTGCATCTGCAAGAACTGTTGTATATGCACTACCAATATGCAATTTGCCACTTGGGTAATAAATAGGTGTTGTAACGTAAAATGTGTTTCTTTCCATTTGTGTTTCCTCCTGTTTCTTGGACTATTATATCCATTTGTTTTTATTGTAAGCATTTTATCATAATTTTTTGGGAAATACAATAATAATTTATAAAGAAATGCAGATAACTTTCATTTTTAAGTTATCTGCATTTTATCTATATAAAAAACAATATATTGTTTGTACTATATCTTATGCAATTTGTATTTTTTGTGCTACTTTTTTAGAGAAGTTTTTACATAGATATATTATAATTTTTCTATTTTTTCTTGCATACATTGCTTCATTTTTAAAGTAGATTTTAAATTGCATAAAAAGAACATTACACTTCTTTGTTTTAAATTTATTTTACAGATTGAATTTTGATTTTCGCTTTTTGAATAAAAGCTATGAATAAAGTGACAAACGTCCTCAATGGCGTATTTACACAATATATTTAATTTCGTTGTTTGGGAAATGCTTTTGCATTAGCTCTCTTAAAAAGCTTTCTGCTTCTTCTCTTATTTCTTTCTTGTAAGTATATTTTCCTCTGCCTCTACCTGTCATTTTCTCTTTATCATATAGCACAGGGTTATTAGGAAAAGCTTCTGTGTTAATAGCATTATGAATATAACTATAGGTCATAAAGATAATTTCAAAAAAACATTCCTTCTTTACTTTTTCACTTAAATTTTCTGCTAAATATTCTATTAACGTTTTATATTCTTCTTTCCAGTTATCTACTAATACAATAGGTGCAATTAGAATTCCTACTTTATAGTCCGCTTCTTTTAGTTTGTTTATGGCTTCTACTCTATTTTTCAAAGGCGATGTTCCTAGTTCTACTTTTCTTATTATCTCTTGTGGATTTACGCTCACTCTTACTATAATTCTTCCTTGATGTTCTAAATTTAAGATAGGATCAACCATATCAAATTTTGTAGGAAAAGTTAAATTGCCCTTTTCTGTTCTAGCAATAAAGTTTTGAATTGTCCATACTAAATTGCCTGTGATTGTATTTTCTAGAATTAAATCACTATTGCTTCCTATTTCAAATGTTAATTCTTTTTCACTTTCATTGTTTACTTTTATTATTTTATCTAGCATTTCTTCACGATTAACAAATAGCCTTAAATAGGCACATTTATTATAATTACAAACTAAATAGCAATATAAACACATTGCAATACATCCAGAAGATGTATATGGTACTAAATAGTCTGATGTTTTATGGTTTGGCACAAATTTATGTGTTTTGCGAACTCCAATAATTAAATTTTGTTTCATTTTGGGAAATTCTTTATTTTCCTTTTTTCTCATTTGTTCAATGTTATTATGATTTTCTATTTCAGTGCAAGGAATTCCTTTTTCCTGATATCTTGCTAATAATTCTTTTCCTAATTCATAGTTTTGCGCGTTTCTTTCAAAAAAAACTTCTCTTGGTAAAAACATATTTTTCTCTCCTTTTTTATAGTTTTTACTTTTGAAAAGTTTTTTATTCACAATGTTTTGATGCTATGTACTTTTGTTACTATTGAGTTATATTTATTTGTATAGAAAAGTATTTAAAGTCTTTTTAATATACAATTTATATATTGTCTTCAATAACGTGTGTAAAAAGTAACAAATAAGAAATTGATAAACAAAAACCTGCCACTACGTCACTTGCATAATGAACTCCTAAATAAATTCGGCTAAGTCCAATCAAAATAATTAGTAGGCTAAGTGCTATATTATAAGTCCATTTAATTATTGGGTTTTTTACCTTTTTATGAATTAAATAAATAAACAATCCGTAAAATGCCATGCTTACCATAGAATGACCTGAAGGAAAGCTATAGCCACTTTGCTCTACAATTCTAAAACCTTCTGGTCTTGGTCTTTGAATAATATTTTTTAATAGTTGATTGCTAAAAAAGATAATGATTAGATTAACTCCAATGTATTTTCCTATTTTTTTCTTCCATAGACAAACTACGCTAATAATATACACTGGAATGATTACATAACTAGAACCAATAGTGGTAATAATTTTAGCAATAATTGTGGTTGGTTCGTTAATCCATTTTGAAACAATGCTATAAATAGCATTATCAAACTCATGGATTTCCTCATCTAATACATCTTCTAATATTACAAAAAATAGAATTAGACCAACAATTAAAATGAGCCATTTGCTATTTTTCTTAAAAAATTCTATTATTTTTTTACTCTTTTTTTCTATTGTGTTTTCCAACATTTTTCCTTCCTTTTTTGTTTTATTGTATCTTTGCTATGAGTGCTTTTATTTTTATGCCTTGCTCTTTAAACATTTTCTCATGTTCAGTTTCAATATTGTCCCAAAAATTTTCTTCATTTGCTAAGTCGTAGGTTTGCTTTGTGATGGTAAATCCACTATTTTCAAAATAGATAAGACTATCTTTATATAAATTATCGTCATCTGTTTTAAAGTAGATTTCTCCATCATTTGTTAAAAATTCTTTATATTTTTCTAATTGCCTTGTATGTGTAAGCCTTTTTTTATGGTGCTTTCCCCTTGGCCAAGGATTGCAAAAGTTAATATATATTCTTTCCACCTTATCCTCTTTTCCTAGAATTAAAAAGATTCTTTCAATGTCAAATCTAGTTAAATATACATTTTCTACTTCTTTTTTAGCTTCTTGATATGTTTGCTCTATGTTTCTTTTTGCAAGTCCAAGCATAGCATCTACTAAGTCAATAGCTAGATAGTTTATGTTTTCATTTTTAATAGCAAGCTTCGAAATAAAACTTCCTTTTCCACAACCTAGTTCAATATGAAATGGTGCTTTGTTTTTATATAATGTGCTCCACTTGTTTTTATATTCTTCTGGATTATCTATGTAAAATTTGCTTGCCTCTAATTCTGGTCTTGCCCATGGTTTAAAACGTATTCTCATTACTTTTTCTCCTTTACCTGTTTCATATAGAGTACATTTATAAGATTTTTATTGCATAAAGAATTATAACATAAGTTTATTACTTTTACATCTTTTTTCTATTATTTTTGGTATAAATTACCTTTGCTTTTTGTTCTTGTTTTGTGTTAACATAAATATAGAGTTGTAAGAAAGTTGAGGGATTTTTATGAAGATAGTAAATACTTTGGTTAGTAAAATTAAGAATTTAGATGAAAGTATAAAGAAACTTATGTGTAAGGGATATTCTTTTTCTTTTCTATTATGCGTTGTTGCTAGTTTAACCCTTTTTACTTATGAAATTTTTTATAGTAATCCTACTTTATATTATATTGGACTTTCCTTATTTCGCACTAGTTTAATGTTTGCTTGTACTTTCTTTATTTGTGGAATTGGTTTTGATACAATAAAAAAGGAGAGAATATAGAAAAAAGATGGCTTAAGGCCACCTTTTTTAGTTATTATTTTTTTAATTCTTCTAAGAACATTTTATTTAGCATTTGTGGGTTTGCTTTTCCTTTGGTTTCTTTCATTGCTTGCCCTACTAAGAAACCTAGTGCTTTATCTTTTCCGGCTTTAAAGTCTGCTATAGATTGAGGGTTTGCCTCTAAGATTTTCATAACTACTTCTTTAATTGCTCCCTCGTCTGAAATTTGTATCCATCCTTTTTCTTTGATAATTTCTTCTGGGTCTTTTGGATTTTCAAATAGCTCTTCTATTACTTTTTTACCAATAGCACTACTAATGGTTCCTTTATCAATTAGAGTAATCATTTTCGCTAATTGCTCTGCGGTAAATGGTATTTGGTCTGGTTCTAGTTCTTTTTCATTTAGAATTCTGGAAACATCAGATAATAGCCAATTTGCTACTGCTTTTGCATTGTTGCAAATTCCTTGTGCTTCTTCAAATAAGTTAGATAAGTGTTTTGATGCTGTTAATAAGTTACTATCTTTTTCAGATAAACCAAATTCCTGTATATATCTTGCACGTCTGCTTTCTGGCAATTCTGGCAAATTATTTTTTATATTTTCAATATATTCTTCTGATAAACGAATAGCAACTAAGTCTGGATCTGGGAAGTAACGATAGTCTTGGGCATCTTCTTTATCTCTCATAGAGAAGGTTTTTCCGGATACATCGTCCCAACGCAATGTTTCTTGCTCTATTGTGCCACCTTCTTCTATCACGTCAATTTGTCTATCTGCTTCGTATTCAATGGCTCTTACAATGCTTCTGAAAGAATTCATATTTTTCATTTCCGTACGTGTTCCAAATTCAGTAGCACCTTTTTTTCTTACTGATACATTGACATCGGCACGAAGGGAACCTTCTTGCATTTTGCAATCTGAAACTTCAATATATTCTAATATTGATTTTAACTTTTTAAGATATGCTTCTGCTTCTTTTGCGCTACGTATATCTGGCTCTGATACAATTTCAATTAAAGGAACGCCTGCTCTGTTTAAGTCTACTAAACTTCCCCCACCAAATTCATTGTGGTTTAGTTTTCCTGCATCTTCTTCTATATGAATACGAGTTAAGCGAATTTTTTTCTTTTCTCCATTTTCTAGTTCAATTTCAATATAGCCATGCTCACAAAGTGGTTTATCAAATTGAGATATTTGGTAAGATTTTGGAAGGTCTGGATAGAAGTAATTTTTTCTATCGTTTTTGCTATCTCTTGAAATTTCACAGTTTGTAGCAAGTCCTGCTTTTACAGCATATTCTACTACCTTTTCATTTAAAACAGGAAGTGTTCCTGGCATTGCCATGCAAATTGGACAGGTATGTGTATTAGGGTCTGCCCCAAATTCGGTTGGGCAACTACAAAAGATTTTTGTCTTTGTTGATAATTCTGCGTGTACTTCTAGTCCTATTACAATTTCATAATCTTCTCTTGCCATATTAGCACACACCTCCTTTAAATTGTGGTTTATTGCTTTCTCTAAATTTAATTTTTTGTTCAAATGTATAAGCAGCATTTAAAATTTCTTCTTCTCCAAAGCGCTTTCCAATTAGTTGCATTCCGATTGGCATACCTTGAGAATCGACTCCGCATGGAATTGAAATTCCTGGAAGACCTGCAATGTTAACAGATACTGTGCATATATCTGCTAAATACATTTCTAATGGATTGCTTGATTTAGTTCCTATTTCAAAGGCTACTGTTGGTGAGGTTGGTGTTAATAAAATATCATATTTTTCAAATGCTTCTTCAAATTGCTTTCTTACTAAAGTTCTTACTTGTTGTGCTTTTTTATAATAAGCATCATAGTAACCAGAAGATAATACATAAGTTCCTAAAATAATTCTTCTTTTTACTTCTGAACCAAATCCTTCACTTCTAGAATTGCGGTAAATATCTTTTAAATTGCTAAAGTTTTGCGTTCTATAGCCATAACGAATGCCATCAAATCTTCCTAAGTTTGAACTTGCTTCTGCACAAGCAATAATGTAATAAGTTGCTAAGGCGTAGTTTGCAATATCTAACGAAAATTCTTCTACTTTTGCTCCCATTTCTTTATAAGTTTCAATAGCTTTTTGCAAACTTTTCTTAACTTCTTCATTGATTCCTTCGCCAAAAAATTCTTTTGGAATTCCTATTTTTAAGCCTTTTACATCATTTCTTAGGCATTTGGTATAATCTACTTTTTCTTTTGCTTCAGAAGTGGTATCTTTTTCATCATGTCCTGTAATGACATTTAATAGAATAGCAGCATCTTCTACATCTTTGGTAATTGGACCTATTTGGTCTAAAGAAGATGCAAAAGCTACTAAACCATAACGAGATACTAAACCATAAGTTGGCTTTAAGCCTACTACTCCACAAAAAGAAGCTGGCTGACGAATTGATCCCCCAGTATCTGAGCCTAATGCCCATGGCACTAAGTTTGCTGCAACGGCTGCTGCACTTCCTCCAGAAGACCCACCTGGTACTGTATTTAAATTCCATGGATTCTTTGTTACGTGAAAAGCAGAGTATTCGGTAGAACCACCCATCGCAAATTCATCCATGTTTAATTTTCCTAAATTGATTAAATTTTCTTCTTTTAATTTTTCTACTACGGTAGCATCATAAGGGGATACAAAGTTTTCTAACATTTTAGAGCTACAAGTTGTTTTAATTCCTTTAGTACAAATGTTGTCTTTAATTCCAATAGGAATACCAGCAAGTTTTGATGTAATTTCTCCCTTATTTACCTTTTCTTCTATTTGCTTTGCTTCTTCTTGTGCTTTACTACATAATGTTGTAACAAAGGCTTGTACCTCTTTTTCTTTTTCTTCAATTCTATTGGCATAAGCTTTTGTAATTTCGCTTATGGTAATTTCTTTTTTTTCTAATTTTTCTTGCAATTCATGCACAGTTAATTCTGTAATATCCATCTGTTTTCCTTTCTATTTACCTTTAGGGTACCATTATGTACCATTGGGGACGTTTCCTTTTGGTATATCTGTCCCTAATGGTAACTTTTATTATTAAAATTTTCTTTAATGTACCTTTAGGAAACGTCCCCAATGGTACATCTATTATCATATTTTATTTAATGTTTCTTTAGGAAACGTCCCAAAAGAGACATTTATTGTATTACTTTTGGTATTTTAAACATATTTCTTTCTTTTTCTGGGGCATTTGCTAGTAATGCTTCATTATCTTCAAATACTTTTATTTCATCTTTACGAAATACGTTTTCATTTTCATTTACTCCAAAAGATTCTCCTAAACCTTCTACTGGTGCATTATTTACAATGTTTGCAAAATTTAAAATGTCTTGCAAATGTAGTAAATAAGTATCTATTTCTTCTTCTTTTAAATTTAAGTTGGCTAGTTTTGCTATATGCAAAATTTCTTCTCTACTTACTTTCATAGTTATTATTTCCTTTCCTAAAATGCAAACTAGTTTGTAATTGTTATTTGGCAATTATTTTTCAAACTTTTGTTATTATACCTTTTTTTTCTGTAAATTACAAGAAATCTTACAAAAAAAGTTACGCAAAATAAAACTTTTGCGTAACTTTTAATCAACTTTATTATAAGACTTAGTCCTTATGGCAATTGACTATTTTTTAATATATTTTCTACTTTAGTATTATAAAGTGCATTTATTCCAATATATTTTAGTTTTCCACTATAATTAAAATTTTTTAGTGAAGTACATTGTCTAAATGCATATTCACCAATAGAAATAACAGAATTTGGTACATCTACTTTTTCTAATTTTTTATTTAACTGAAATGCTGAATCTCCAATTATCTCTACTCCATTTTCGATTGTTAAACTTTTAATATCTGATTGTGCAAATGCACCTTTACCAATATACTTAAATTGTTTTGGTATCGTTAAATCAGTAAATCCTTTTGCTTCATAAAATGTCCAATTTTGTATATAATTTATTTGCTCTGGAAATTCAAAAGAATTAATTTTTTTATTATTTTCAAATAATGATTCACCATAGTATTGTAGATTCTTTGGCATTACTACTTTTCCTTTGATATCACTATTAATATATGCTAAATTATCAGTTGCACTAAAAGCTCTATCTCCAATATATATAACCGAATCTGGTAATGTAACTTTTTCAAGATTTTCATATCCATAAAATGTTTCACTATTAATATACTCTACACCTTCAGGCACTGTTATTGATATTATATTATTCCAATAGTTTTTTTCATTTATTGATTTATGAAATAATGCATTTCCAAGAGTTGCATTGTCTCCAATTGATATAACTTTATGTCCATCTAATGTACTTGGAAGTATAACATTTTCTGTAAAATTACTACTAGATGTGTAAACGTTTATTGCATTACCTTGTGCATCTAAGTCATAATACCATTTATTATTATCTACAATACAACTTTTTCCTTCTTGTACTGCTTCAGGTAGTGTTATTTTGTTTATTTCAAATTCAACTAAAGTTCCTAATTCTGTACTTCCATCATATAATGAAGTATTTGATTTTTCTGGCGTTGAAGTTGATGTTTGTGATGGCATTTGTGATGGCGTTGAATCTGATTTCTTTGTATTGACAACAAGTATAATTCCTATTAATATGCAAATTATTACTATAACAATAGCTAAAATCATAATAGGTTTCTTAAAAAAATTTTCTTTTTCATTATCATTCATTTTTATTATTTCCCCCTTTTTCTTTAGTGTTAACTATAAAATAAATTTTTATTAATTTAAATTTATTTTTTTCAATTACTTTACAATATTACTTTATAATAAAAAAGTAGCAACGTCAAGTATTTTTTCAAATTTATATTATTTATTTTAATGCTACTATTTCTTCGTCTTGTTTTAATTTTTCTCCTAAAAATTGAAATACACTTTTATCTTTTTGCATGGCTATCATTCCAATTTCTTTATCATTTTTTAATCTACTACTAGCATATTTTAGAATAATTGGCTTATTTTCTACTGCTAATTTTACAACTTCTTTATCATCACGCATTTCTTGTGTCGCATAATATAAAATTTGCCCACTCATTTTTAGCCCACTCATTAATAATTCTTTATCATCTAATAGCTTTCCTTTGGCATAGCAATACGTCCAGCCTAATTTACTAACTGATTCATACACAATTTCTCTATCTTCTTTTAAAGTGTCTGATGCAAATTCTAATGCTTCTGCATTGTTCTTTACCGCTTCTAATACAATTTCTCTATCATTTTTTAGTTCTTCATCTGCAAATTCTAACAACTTTCCATTTTCTTTTACTGTTTTTAGTACATATTCTCGATTGCTTGCATTTTCTTTCATATTTATTACTTCTATTGGTTCTGGCATTTTTTCTCCTACTTTCTTTTACTAATTTTTAAAAATTATCTTTTATTTTCCTTGCTAAACTTTCTGTTATTCCTTTTACTTTTGTTAATTCTTCGATGCTAGCCTCTTTTATTTTTTCTACACTACCAAATGTTTGCATTAGTAGTTTTTTCTTTGCTTCTCCTATTCCTACAATATCATCTAAAGCAGAATGTGTTAGTTCTTTTTCCCTTAATTTTTTATGATAGCCAATGGCAGTATCGTGAACACTATCTTGAAAACGTGTAATTAGGTTTAGCAATTCTTGTGATATTGTAAGCTCTTTTCGGTTTTCATCCATTAAAGCTCTTGTCTGGTGCTTGTCGTTTTTTACCATTCCAAAAACAGGAATAGTTAGGTTGTAACTTTTTACTGCCTCAATGCCCGCTCTTATTTGGGTAATTCCGCCATCTACAAAAATTACATCTGGCAGCCTTCCAAAGCTTCCATTTTCCTCATCTATAGAATGTTTTAATCTTCTTTGAATGACCTCTTTCATACAAGCTGGATCATCTTGTGAATAGATTGTTTTAATTTTAAATCTTCTTGCTAAGTTTTTCTTAATGTTGCCATCTTGCATAACACTCATTCCTGCTACCATATTCGTTCCAGATAAGTTTGAAATATCGTAACATTCAATCTTTCTTGGCATTTTCTCTAATTTTAGAACTTCCTTTAGTTCTGCTAAAACATTATATTGCTCTTTGTTTTTATTTTCTAATGTGATTAGCGCATTTCTTTCTGCCATTTCCACTAATCTTAGTTTTTCACCTTTTTGAGGTGTTTTTATTTCTACTTTTCTTCCTGCGATTTTACTTAGGGATTCTTGAATTAATTCTTTATCTTCAATTTCTTCCTTCATCATAATTTTATTAGGTAAAATGGTTCTTCCAATGTAGTATTGTTTTACAAACTCGGAAACAATTCTTTCTTCTGTTTCATCTTCCATATTTTTTAAGAAGAAATACTCTCTTCCTATCATTTTGCTTTTACGCACAAAGAAAACTTCTATGCAAACTTCAAAATCGCCTCTTGCAAAGCCAATAACATCTATATCGTTTTCGGTAATATTAGATACCTTTTGCTTTTCTGAGATACGTTCAATTGCAATGATTTTATCTCTTACATAAGCTGCTTTTTCAAATTCCATTTTACTTGATAATTCTTGCATTTCTTGTTCTAATTGCTTTACTATTTTTTCTGTTTTTCCTTCAAGTAACAGTATAATTTCATCAATTTGTTTTCGGTATTCTTCTTTTGAAACATAGCCTTGGCATGGTGCTAAACATTTTTTTATATGATAATTTAAGCAAGGTCTATCTTTATATTTGAAATTGCGACATTGTCTAATTTTAAATTTTTCTTTTATAAAATCTACCATTTCTTTGGCAGCACCAGCTGAGGCATAAGGTCCGAAATATTTTGCCCCATCATTTAACATTCTTCTTGTAATATAGATGTTAGGATAATCTTCTTGCAACGTAATTTTTATATATGGATAGGTTTTATCATCTTTTAATAATACATTAAATTTTGGACGATTTTTCTTAATTAAATTGCACTCTAAAATAAGGGCTTCTGCCTCATTATCTACCACAATGTACTCAAAGTGGTCAATTAGAGAAACCATATTTTCAATTCTCTTTGTTTTTTTATTTTTTCTAAAATATTGCCTTACACGATTTCTTAGAGAAATAGCTTTTCCTACGTAAATGATGTTGTCGTCTTTGTCGTGCATAATATAAACGCCTGGTTTAGAAGGCAATTTTTTCAGTTCTTGCTCAATATCAAACATTTCTTTTTTCCTCTTTTTGTATTATACCACGGATTCTTAAATTACAAAAGTCTTTTGAATATTTCGTTGCTGTTTTTTATATTTTTTGCTCCGTCCCTAAAATATAAAGCTAAAATTTTTAAACTAAATCTTGACACTTTTTTCCTTTTAGCATAATATAATACCATAAATACTAAAAAAGCATTACAAATACAGATAATTTTCAAGAAAGGAGTTTGGAATTGATTAAGCGCCTGGACAGGATTTTTTACTTTTCCTGTTGACGAGGAAGGAACTTATCGAAAGATTCGGCGGATGGTTCCTTGGCATTGGTTACTGCCATAAATATGGAAAAAAACGAATTGTGAAATTCGATAACAAAGTCCATAAGGTAGCCTTTATTTGTATGCTTTCTTTAGAGTTTACTTTAAAGGAGGTTTTTTTATTATGTGTGGAATTGTTGGATATGTAGGAGAAAAGAAGTGTACTCCTATTTTATTAAATGGACTTAAAAACTTAGAATATCGAGGTTATGACTCTGCAGGAATAGCAGTTTTAGAAAAGAATTCAATTCAAATTAGAAAAGCAAAAGGAAGAGTCAAAAATTTAGAGGAATTGATGCAAAAAGATTTGTGTGAAGGAACAATTGGCATTGCCCATACTAGGTGGGCTACACATGGCAAGCCTTCGAAAGAAAATGCACATCCTCATGAAGATAATAGCCATAGTTTTGCTTTAGTTCATAATGGAATTATAGAAAATTATAAGCAGCTTCGCCGTTTTTTAAAAGAACAGGATTATACTTTCTATTCAGAAACGGATACAGAAGTCATTCCTAATTTAATTCATTACTATTATACCAAGCAGGAGAAAACAAAAAAGGGCTTTTTACAAGCTGTCGCTTTAGCTTGTAAAAAATTAGAAGGAAGCTTTGCAATTTTAGTTCTTTGCAAAGATTTTCCAAAAACCATCATTTTAGCTAGAAGAAATAGTCCTTTGGTGGTGGGAAAAGGAGAAAATGAATATTATATTGCTTCTGATATGCCTGCTATTTTAGAGTATACAAGAGATTTTTACTTTTTAGAAGATAATGAGATAACTTTGCTTGAAAAAGATTCTATTGATTTCTTTGACTTTGATTTAGATAAGCATAAGAAGGAACTTGTTCACAGTGGCCTTAATCGTCATGCTAGTAGTAAAAATGGTTATCAAGACTTTATGCTCAAGGAGATAGAAGAACAACCTCAAGCTATTTTTGAAACATTACAAAAGGAAATTGAGTTACCTTTATCTAGAAAAGAAATTTCTTCTTTTTCTCAAATCTATATTGTGGCTTGTGGAACTGCAATGCATGCTGGCTTAGTAGGAAAAACTTGTATAGAATCATTCTGCAAAATTCCTACTTTTGTAGAAATTGCTTCTGAATTTCGCTACCGTAACCCTCTTGTTGATTCTGATACGCTTTGTATTTTTATTAGCCAATCTGGTGAGACTGCTGATACTATTGCGGCTTTGAAACTTGCTAAGCAAAAAGGTGCAAAAACAATTGCCATTTCTAATGTCATGGGTAGTTCCCTTGTAAGAGAAGCAGATATGTATTTTTATACTTATGCTGGTCCCGAAATTGCAGTTGCCTCAACAAAAGCGTATACTTCTCAAGTTTGCTTACTTTGTATGATTGCTATTTCACTTGCAAAACAATTAAAAACTACCTCTAAGAACGAATTAGAAAGTTTCAAGAAAGAATTGTTACAGCTACCACAAGAAATAGAAAGTATTTTAGATAATAAAGATTCAATCCAACTACTTGCCAAACAGCTTTACTTGGAAAAAGATATGTTTTTTTTAGGTCGTGGAATTGATTATGCAACTTGCTTAGAAGCTTCTTTGAAATTGAAAGAAATTTCTTATATTCACTCAGAAGCTTACCCTGCAGGAGAATTAAAACACGGTCCTATTGCATTGATTGAGTCTAACACTGCCGTAGTTGGTATTTTAACAGAAGAAACATTGCTTGATAAAACGATTAGTAATTTACAAGAGGTAATGGCAAGAGGGGCAAAAATTTTTGTTGTTACCAATCAAGTATTACCAGAAAATAACTTTGATTTTATTTTTTCTGTTCCAAAAACAAATCGATTTTTATCCCCTATTCTTTCTATTGTTCCTTTTCAACTATTTTCTTACTATATAGCAAAAGAAAAGGACTTAGATATTGATAAGCCTAGAAATTTAGCGAAATCGGTAACTGTAGAATAAAAATGATTTTTTTAAATTAAAAATAATTTTAGCAAAACTAATAGTATAACTCCCGGTACTCCTAATATTCCCGTTATAATAGCAGTTCCTACATTAAGCCCTATGTGGAAATTGAATAAGCCTCCTATAGCATTAGCAACGAATATAAGTACTCCACCTAATATAGAGTTTCCTATTAGTTTTGCTATGCTTTTTAGAGGCAAAATAAAAAATCTTCCTATGATAAATAAGAATACTATACATGCTAAATACACAATCACTGTATTTCCATCCAAAATAATCACCTTTTTTCTTTTCTTATTTCATTTGTATGATTATTTTGGGACAAATATTCCTAAATTACTTTATTATAATTTATATCTATTTGCTCTATCATATCTAAAGCTAGACCTTTTTTCTTTGCCTTTTTTAATAAATAGTCAAATTTTGCTCTCATGGCTTTTATTTGATAAGTATAATAGTCTATTAAATCTTCTTGTGCATATTCAAAATTGAGATTTGCAACTTCTAATTCTTTTTTTGTTTTTATAATACTAACCATTAGCTCTATTTCTTTTTCCTCATCTGATTTGTCGAATACCTTTGTTTCTTTTTTATATTCTTCTTCCTGCATATTTTAATCTCCTTTTTAAACAATTCTTGTTAATAGTGTATCCTTTTTTGTTTTTTATTATTCCAATTTTTTCTAAAAGAACTGATAAATAATAATACCAATAGATTGAATAATAAATAAATTTAGTATATTTGATGTTAGTAAATTATTTGTAGCTTCTACTACTCCTAATTCTACATTTTTGGCTTCGTGATAGTGTTTTTGTGATTCAAAAAAGGTTATAAGTTCTGGAATGCTAGTGATAAATCCTAGTGCAATACCGAGTATAATTTCAGAAATTCCAAAAAATGCTGCTAAATTTTCTAAACAAACGCTTAGGGCATTTCCTACAATGTATAATGAAGCACTTGTAAATAAAAGGAATAACGAATATTTTACTACTAATTTTGTTTTTCCTTTTACCCATTTCTTTTCTTTTTCTATTTTTTCTTCTATTTGTGTATCTTGTTTTTGTAAGTAAAGTTTATGTGCATTATGATTTATATAATAGAATAATAGGCATAGTAGAATAAAAATCGGTATCATAGAAGGAATGTATCCCATATTAAATATGGCTAAAGCAACTGGTATTAGTATTGTAATTATCACTAGAATAATATCTATACGTATTGCCATATTTTTTAATATTCTTTGATTATGATTAAAAAATATGGATGCACTATATTGCAAAAAATTGATGACATTGGAACTAATAATATTATAAACACTAGCCCCTACTAACCCTGCCAAAGCAGAAAAAGAAACCGTCAATAGTTCTGGCACAGAGGTAGCAAGTCCTGCTATATTTCCTACAGCTTTTGCTGACAAATCTAAACTTTCTGCAAGCTTACGAAGCAATCCCACTAACACATATTTGGCAATTACAACGATTAGCAATGAATAAATAAAAAATTTTATGATTTCTAGTAACATAGTCTCTCCTTTTTACTATATTTTCCTAAGCTAGTATTTTTATACGAAAAACATTTTTGTTCTTATTTTCCGTAAAGTCTAAACTATAAAACACACCTGAAAAAGACTTAAATACGACTGCATCGTTACAATTTTTATAACAATTTCCAGTAAAACAATTGAATTTATCCTATTTTTGTGCTAAAATGCGAGTATTAAAAGAGGTGTTTTTATGTTAGATATTAAATTTGTAAGAGAAAATCCTGAAATCGTAAAAGAAAATATTAAGAAAAAATTTCAATACCATAAGCTTGGTTTAGTAGATGAAGTAATTGAACTTGATACCAAAAACAGGGAAATTAAACTAAAAGGAGACGAGCTTAGAGCTTCTAGAAATACGTTAAGTAGTCAAATTGGAAACCTTATGAAGGAAGGAAAAAAAGAAGAAGCAGAGCAAATCAAACAAAAGGTAAAAGAAATTAACGATGAATTAGTAGAAAATGAGAAATTAGAAGAACAATATTCTAATGAAATTAAAGAAAGAATGATGAAAATTCCTAATATCATTCATTCTTCTGTTCCTGTTGGAAAAGATGATAGTGAAAATGTGGAAATTCAAAAATATGGAGAACCTATTGTTCCAGATTATGAAATTCCTTTCCATGGAGAAATTTTAGAAAAACTAGGAGGAATTGACTTTGACTCTGCTCGTAGAGTAGCTGGAAATGGTTTTTACTATTTAATGGGTGATATTGCAAGACTTCATTCTGCTGTTTTAACTTATGCTAGAGATTTTATGATTAACAAAGGTTTTACTTATTGTATTCCTCCTTATATGATTCGTTCTGATGTAGTTACTGGCGTTATGAGTTTTGAAGAAATGGACGCTATGATGTATAAAATTGAAGGCGAAGATTTATATTTAATTGGTACTTCTGAACATTCTATGATTGGTAAATTTAAAGGACAACTATTAAATAAAGAAAATTTACCTTATACCATGACTTCGTATTCTCCTTGTTTTCGAAAAGAAAAAGGTGCACATGGTTTAGAAGAACGTGGTATTTACCGAATTCACCAATTTGAAAAGCAAGAAATGATTGTGGTTTGTGAACCAGAAGAAAGTTATGAATGGTATGATAAAATGTGGAGTTATACTGTTGAATTATTCCGTAGTATGAATATTCCTGTTCGTACTTTAGAGTGCTGTTCTGGTGACTTAGCAGATTTAAAAGCAAAAAGCTGTGATGTTGAGGCATGGAGTCCAAGACAGAAAAAGTATTTTGAAGTAGGAAGTTGTTCTAACTTAACAGATGCACAAGCACGTAGACTTGGTATTCGTATTAAAGGAGAAAAAGGAAATTACTATGCTCATACCTTAAACAATACAGTAGTTGCTCCTCCTCGTATGTTAATTGCGATTTTAGAAAATAACTATCAAGAAGATGGAAGCGTTATAGTTCCAGAAGTTTTACGTCCTTATATGGGTGGACTTGAAAAAATTAAGGAGAAAAAAATATGTTAGTTAAAAATCCAAAATTTGAAATATCGGCTGTAAAGCCTGCCCAATATCCTAATAATGATTTACCTCAAATTGTTTTAGTTGGAAAATCTAATGTAGGAAAATCGTCTTTTGTTAATACTATGGTAAATCGCAAAAATCTTGCTAGAACTAGTTCTGAACCAGGTAAAACAAGACAAATCAATTTTTATAATATGGATAATAACTTTTATTTTGTGGATTTACCCGGTTATGGTTATAGTAAAATGTCTAAACAAGAACAAGCAAAGGTGGGAACTTTTATTGAGGAATATTTAAATACAAGTAATAATATTGAACTTATTGTATTTCTACTTGATATTAGACATGAACCAACAGAAAATGATAGATTGATGTATCGTTATATTATTGACTCTGAAAGACCTTGTATTGTAATTTGTAACAAAGCAGATAAAATTGCTATTACCAAAGTAGATAAACAAGTAGAAAATTTACAAAATGCACTAAATCCTTTAAAAGATTTAACTTTTTTACCTTTTTCTTCAGAAAGAAAAATTTATACAGAAAAAGTTTGGGACAAAATAGAAAATTATATTTCTTAGCATAAAAAGAAGAAACCTCCAAAATGGAGATTTCTTCTTTTATTACATCTTCAACACCACCAATTCTCCTGTTTCCTTTCGCCATAGTTGTCCGTCACTAATACAGTGAAATATTATGCTAGACATCTTTCTATTTCCAATTGATGGGAATTGCCTCATTACATCAGGAAACTTTATATTAGGATGGCTCCTAATATAATAAAGAACCCTTGCTTTGGAATACGTATGATAGCTCTTTGTTATGTTATTTTTTCCTCCTGTAATGTATTTTCCTTGCATTTGATTTAGTAATTCTGGAAGTTTATAAAATTCTTTTGGAAATTCAGTTTTAATTTGTAGTTCCGTAAAATTATCTTGTTGCATAATGTAATCTAACAAGATTTTATACCTAGACTTTTCAAAAATGCCAAATGGAAAATCATATAACATATAATTTTTTCTTTCCTTTCTGAGTTCTTTTGACTCTATGAGAAAGTCCAGTACTTTTGCAACTATTTTAGGAGATACCTTTACTCTAGTAACAATCTGTTCTTGTGTCATTTTACAAGTAGTTGTCTTAAAGAGATTTAAAATTTGAATTTCTCTTTTTGCTATTTCATTTATGTCTATTATTTCTTCCTCTTTGCTTTTTTGCCATTCACATCTTTTGGTTTCTTTTTCTATAGTGTTTTTAGGTGTATCAATTGGCTTTATTGCTACTATATCTAGCCATCCTTCTAAGATTATAAGCTTAATAATAGCAATTATGCTTTCATTATTGATTGAGCCTTTAATACAAAATGGTTCCAGTGTAGTAACTACAGTAGTTTCTGTAATACCTATTTTTCCGCTGACAAATTCTAAAATCTTCCGTTGAATTTGTTTATTTTCTGTTTGGATCATAACTATATTTTCATTTTTTTCCATAGTTTTTCCTCCTTATACATATAGCAAGTCAGTTTTATGTTTACTACATTAATATGTATTATTATATCACTATTTTTTTTATTTGTCTATTGCTTTATAGAAAATAACTCATTAATTAACTTTCTTCTTTTTCTATTTTTTTTGTTATTATCTTTAATGCTTTTGGTCTTTCCAAGATAATAGTATGTCCACAACCTAAGCATTTTAGTTTAAAATCTACACCAATTCTAGTAATTTCCCATAATTTACTTCCACAAGGATGCTGTTTTTTTGTTCGTACAATATCACCAATTTGATATTCCATTTCACATTCATCCCTTTCTTTATTTTTTACGTGTAAAAATTTTTTCTAATCATTGCATATACTTAATGAACATCAAAAATTTACTTCTTCCACCTATTTATTAACAAACAAGCTAAAACGCTTTTCTATTCTTTCTTTTCCTAATACTTGCATAATTTCATATAAATCTGGTGTATTACTTCTTGAGGTTAATGCTACTCTTAATACTGTGCTAATGTCTCCTACGTGACCTGGCCATTTTTCTGGCTCTTGCTTATACTCTTTTACTTCTCTTGCAAAGCCAAGTTCTTCACTTAAGTTCTTTATTTTGTCAAACCAAGTTTGTTTGTCATCATTTTCATTATAATATTTTTCCATATATAATGTTAAAATATTTTTGATTAGCTCTTTGTCTGTTATTTTTTGGAATTCATATTGTCTTTCTTTTTCTTCAAATTTATTATCATACATATATTCAATATTTTCTTTTACATCAGACCATTTTGCAATGTCTTTTCTAGGTTTTACATTTCCTCTTTCAATGCCAAATACTTTTAAAGCATATTCCTTATCTTGTAACATTTCTAATAATTCAGAATCATAATTTTTAGCCCAATTGTATGCTTCTTCATATATTTGTTCTGCTGTATATTTTGAAATTACTGTTTTTGAAATGTCTAAAATTTTTACAATATCGAATAAAGCTCCACTTACACTCATTTTATTTAATTGTAATTCAAATTCGTCAATGCTAGCATTTGGATTTTGCTTTCTCCATGTTTCAAAATTTGAATTAGCAATATTAAGTAAGTATTCTACTACTGCCTCTTTTGGTACACCAATTTCAGTATAATAGCTTACTGCTGCTTCTGGGTCTTTACGTTTGCTAAGTTTACGTTTTCCACCATCATCTTCCTTCATAATTGGTGCAATGTGAGCATATTTTGGTGCTTTGAAGCCTAGCATTTGGAATAGTTGTAAATGAAGTGGTACAGAAGATAGCCATTCATCTCCACGAATTACGTGTGTTGTTCCCATTAAGTGGTCATCTACTGCATGTGCAAAGTGATAAGTTGGAAGACCATCTGCTTTAATAATAACAATGTCTTGGTCATTTTCTGGAAAATCTACATTGCCTTTAATGACGTCATGATGCTTTATTTTTCTATCTTCTCTTCCTTCTGATTTTAAACGAATAATGTATGGTTCTCCATTTTTTATTTTTTCTGCTGCTTCTTCTACTGTTAAATTTCTATATTTTGCCCAAACTCCATAATAGCCTGGTCTAATTTTTGCTGCTTCTTGCTTTGCTCTCATTTCTTCTAGTTCTTCTGGTGTTGCAAAACATGGATAGGCTTTTCCTTGTTCTAATAGGTATTTGGCATAAGATTGATAAATTTCTTTTCTTAATGATTGCTTATATGGTCCATATTCTCCGATTTCTTCTGTTTCACTTGTCATTCCTTCATCTGGTGTTAAACCAAAATCTCTTAAAGATTCTATAATTCCTGTTACACCATTTTCTACTTCTCTTTTTTGGTCAGTATCTTCTACTCTTAAAAAGAATACACCATCAGTTTGTTTTGCCATTTTTCTAGCAATTACAACTTGATATAAAGAGCCTAAATGAACAAATCCTGTTGGACTTGGTGCAAATCTGGTTACAATGGCTCCTTCTTTTAAATTTCTTGCTTTATATTTTTCTTCATAATAAGATATTTCCTTTGCATTTGGAAATATTAAATTTGCTAATTCTTTATAATCCATTTTTTCATTTCCTCCCACGGCACAATTTTATTTTGAAATTTTATTTATAGATATTTTTATTTCCTATTCTCTTATTTTTTGCCTATTATATCAAAGTTTTTTGCGATTTACAAGACATTTTGATTGGAAATTTTAACTCGTCTTTAAAATTTCCAATGTGTATAATTTTTATATTATTGGTATTTTTTTACAATTTTTGTTGATTTTTATGTAAAACAATGTTATAATATAGTTATCATTAAAATAGGAGGTTGCAAGAACATGCCGACAGAAACTACAAAAATTGCAGTAGAGGACAATGACATCGATGATGTTATCCGGGAACAGTTAACTCTAAACGGTTTTAACTCGGAGGCCGATAGTTTATCGGCAATGTACTCTTCTGCAACACAGACGCTCTAAATCCAACCAAAAAGGCTTCCATAAATTGGGAAGCCTTTTTATTGTATTAAAGAATTTTATAAATAACTCTTGATATTATTATAGCAATTATAGTGACATAATGATTGGAAGTATCATTGGGTTTCTTTTTGTTTTTTGGAATATATAGTCTCTTATATGGTCTTTTAAAGTTGATTTTATTGTAGACCAATCACGGATTCCTCTATTTTCTAACATTTGTACTTCTTCACGAATAAATCTTTTTACCTCATCCATTAAGTTTTCCGATTCTTTTACATAAACAAATCCCCTAGAAATAACATCTGGACCTGCTACAATTTCTCCGGTTGCTTGATCCATTGTCATAACTATAACTATAAGTCCATCTTGTGATAAGTGTTGTCTATCACGTAGTACTACATTTCCTACGTCTCCTACTCCGTATCCATCTACTAATATTTTACCAGATGGTACACTTCCTGTTTGCTTTGCTTCTTGTTCGTTCATTTCTATTATTCGTCCATTGGTACTCATAAAAATATTTTGTGGCTCTACTCCCATCATTTTAGCTGTTTCAGCGTGTGCCATTAGTTGCCTATATTCTCCGTGAACCGGAATGAAATATTTTGGTTTTGTTAAAGCAAATATTAATTTTTGTTCTTCTTGGCAAGCGTGTCCTGATACGTGAATATCTGCAAGTGCACTATATACCACTTCTGCTCCTATTTGAAGTAAATCGTCAATTACTTTTGATACAGATTTTTCATTTCCTGGAATTGGATTTGCAGATATAATTATTAAGTCATTTGGTGTAATAACAATTTTCTTATGCTCTCCTGCTGCCATTCTTGTTAGCGCAGACATTGTTTCTCCTTGACTACCTGTAGTAATTATAACTAATTGCTCGTCTGTATAATTTTGAATCATATCTATATCTATAAATATATTTTCTGGTACATCTATATATCCTAAAGATTTTGCTGTTTCTATCATATTAATCATACTTCTGCCACATACTGCAATTTTTCTGCCGTTTGCAACTGCAGCATTTACAATTTGTTGAACACGATGCACATTAGAAGCAAAGGTAGCTACTACAATTCTTTTTTTACAATTAACAAATAGTTTGTCAAGTTCTTGCCCTACTGTTCTTTCTGACATAGTATAGCCTTTTCTTTCGCTATTGGTACTGTCTGATAATAATGCAAGTACACCTTTACTACCAATTTCAGCGAGACGGTTAAAGTCTGTAATTTCACTGTTAATTGGTGTATAATCAATTTTAAAGTCTCCTGTGTGAAGTACTGTTCCTACTGGTGTATAAATAGCAAGCATAACAGCATCTGGAATACTATGGCAACTGCGAATAAATTCTACTTTCATTTTTCCAAAGTGAATGGTTTGCCCTGCCTCTACTTCATACATTTTTGTACTTCTTAATAGTTTATGTTCTTCTAATTTATTCTTTATTAAACCTAAAGTTAGTCTTGTTCCATAAATTGGTACATTGATTTGTTTTAAAATATAAGGAATAGCTCCTATATGGTCTTCATGACCGTGGGTAATGACGAAGCCTTTTATTTTGTCCTTATTTCTTTCTAAGTAGGTTACATCTGGAATTACTAAATCAACTCCTAACATATCATCTGTTGGAAATTCTAGTCCACAATCTACTACAATAATTTCATCCTCATATTCAAAAATGGTCATATTGTTTCCAATTTCCTCTAAGCCACCTAAAGGAATAATTTTTAAATTGGATTTTTTTAATTCAAAATTTTGTTTTTTACTATAATTTTTTCTTTTTTCTATAGTATTTGTGTCTACTTGCTCTCTTTTTGTTTCTTTCCTTTTCTTTGGTACTTGTTGATCTTTTTCTCTCTTCGCTATTGTTTCTTGTTTGTTTGTTTCTCTCCTTAATCTAGCTACTTGCTCATTACTTTCTTTTTTGTCTAACTTTGATTCTTTCCTATCTTGCCTTTCCAAATTTTTTTCTATTTTTTCTTGTACTCTTGTATTAGGTTTATAAGTCCTTCTTGCCCTTTGTTGATTCTCTTTTCTTTCTTCTGTCATCTTTTTTCTCTCCTTCTTTTCTCTTTTTTATTTACGCATTTAAATTTATTTTTACTATAACAAAACGAAAAAAAATAGTTGTAAAAAACTATTTTGATTCTAAACGATAAAATATTTTGGCACTTTTAATTTAGTAGAAAATCTTTTCTACCTTCTTTTGTTCTCTTTATTTTTATATTTTGTTTCGAATCTCATTTTTTGTTTGATTGACTTTAGCAACGTTTTTCAATCTCTTATAAATTTAAATCTCTTCTTTACCATATATGGTAACCATTGTTTTGTATTTTATCATATTTTTTCTTTATTGTCAAATTTGTCTCAAAAATAATAGTGTAAAGTATAAAAATAAAAATTAGGAAAGATTTAAATACATTCAAAATCTTTCCCAATTATTTTCACTTATTTTTTTCTACACTCCTGCTGCTGAGAATAAGAAGTTACCCATATATACTTCTAGTAATGGAACTAATACAACTAATACGAAGAAGATAATAAACACACCTACAATAGAGTACATTAATTGTGGCATTACTTTCATTATTTTTTCTAGTGCATTGTTAATGTCCATTTCCATATATTCTACTAATTTTTGCATCATTTCAGATAAGTCTGTTTGCATACCTATCTTTAACATTTCCGTTATCATTGGAGAAGTTAGACCTGACCTTTCAAATGGTTCTATCCATGATTGTCCAATTAAAATATTGTTGATTGCTGTTTCTGTCATAGATAGAAATACATA
Organism: uncultured Clostridia bacterium; assembly: GCA_947627755.1. Lineage (GTDB taxonomy): Bacteria > Bacillota > Clostridia > TANB77 > CAG-508 > UMGS1663. The sequence goes on from CANQXD010000003.1 coordinate 57,608, forward strand.
ATTGTGTACTACGTTTTTACTTACTTCTATAGCATCTTGAATTCTCATTCCATTGTCTAAGTTTAATAACATTGCTTTAATAAATCTAGAAAAGTCTAAACTATAAATTAACTTTCCAAAGATTGGCATTGTATATTTAAAATAATGAAAATTATATTTTCCCTTTGGTGTATTGATATAGAATATAATACCAACTACAATACCTAAAATGATAAAGGTCGGAATATACCAGTGTTCAAGCAATGCTATAATGAAGGATTGGAAAGCTAATGTAATAGGATTGATTTCATCTTTACTTCCTACTGCATCATACACTCTTTGAATTGCAGGTACTGCAACTAATGTTCCTACTACTAGCATAATAATTAATCCTATTAATTGTAATACACTTGGAATAACAATTTTCTTTACTTTGCTAGTGATATCATTTGAATTATCTAAATATCGAACAGCTTGTTGTAAAGATTTTGTAAGAGATCCTGACAATTCTCCTACTTTTATCATATTAATATAAATATATGGAAAAACATTAGAATAGTATTCCATTGTTGTATACATATAGTCTCCACCCTGTACTCCAGCTAGAATATCCTCTAAAATTCCACGTAAAGACAAGTTTTCTGTACTTTCTATAATGGTACTTAAAGCATGAATATTATTAAAATTTGCCTTTTTTAATAAGTAAAAGTTTTGTGTAAAAACAACTAAATCACGATTTGTAATTTGCTCTGTTGCTGCTAATTTTAAATTGACCTTTTCTACCCATGAGATTTCTTTTTTGGCTGTTCCGTTTAAAATAGCACTAGAGTTTGCTGTTTGCATAATTTCATCCATATTGCTAACATTTTTCTTTTTCTTCTTCACGCCTTTGCCCATATATCCAACTTGTACTACTTGAATAGGCATTAAGCCATTATTTTTAAGTCTTTTAATTAAGGACTGCTTGCTAGTATCTTCTACTTTGTTTTTTACTACTAATCCTTTATCTGTTACAGCTTTATACACATATTCTGCCATTTTTTATTCTTTCCTCCTTCCTAATTTATATTTTCTATTAATTTGATATTTGTGATTGTTTCTTTATTTTTAATTGCATAATCGTTCTATTTAAAATTTCTATATTTTTTTCTTCTATTTGCGCTTTAGCTTGATCTAATGTAATTTTGTCATCTACAAATAACTCTGCAATAGAATTTATTAAACCGATACTTCCTTTTTCTAAATTACTTTGAATTGCATCTTCTATTTCAGATACACTAATTTTATCTTTTCTAATAATTCCTGAAACGATATTATCTACTACCATAACTTCTGGTACTAATACTAATTTTCCATTTTTTCCTTTTAATAGTCTTTGTGAAACAACAAGTTTTAGTAAAGAAGAAATAACATATTTAACACTTGGTTGGTCACTAATGTCGTAAAAGTTAATCATTCTATCGATAGTTTCTGCACAAGATTTAGTATGCAACGTTCCTATTACTAAGTGACCTGATTCTGCTGTTTCAATTGCAGCATCCATAGTTTCTCTATCACGAATCTCTCCTACTACTACAATATCGCAGTCTTCTCTTAAAGAGTTTTTTACACCATCACTATAGCATAAACAATCTCTTCCTGCTCCTACTTCCTTTTGAATAATAATGGATTTTTTTGAAGTGTGTTTATATTCTACTGGACTTTCTAATGTTAATATTTTTTTGTTTTGATTCTCATTAATATCATTAATTAACGCATTTAATGTAGTTGTTTTTCCTGAGTTTGTTTTTCCTGTTACTAAAATTAAGCCTTGTGGTTGATAAGTCATTCTTCTTACTATATCTGGTACTCCTAAATCTTCATATTTAGGAAGTTCATTTTTAATTAAACGCAAGGTGAAAGTAGGAATTTCATCTGCATAAGATACATTTACCCTTAAGCGGATATCTTCAAATTCAAAAGAAGTATCCAATTTTTTGGTCTTTTTAAAGGTTTCATCTTTTTCTAAGTTTCCTCTTACAAAATAATCGTAAATTTCGGTTAAATCTTCTTCTGTTAATTCCTCATATTCTTCTATTGGTATTAAATCTCTTGCAATTCTTAACATTGGCTTTAATCCGAAAATTAAGTGAACATCTGAGGCATCTTTTTCTTTTGCTATTTTTAAAACCTTATCTATATTTATCATCTGTAAATTTCCCCTTCCATTTTATTTAAAAAATAACTAATTTTTTGTTTAGCTCTTGTAAAGTTGTTATTCCTGCTAATACTTTGTTTAATCCATCAACAACAAGTGGTCTATAATTTCCTTCTAATGCCTTATTTCTAATTTCTATACTAGAAGCATTATCTACTATTAATTGCTTAATAGTATCATCAATTACTAATATCTCATAGATAGCAATTCTATCATAGTAGCCAGTATGGTGGCATCTTTCACAACCTATTGTTTCATAAGTTGTTTTATCTGTAAAATCTAATGTAGTATGATATTGTTCTGCAATATGATTCATTATATCTTTTTCTTCTTCATTGAATTCTCTTTTTTTACTACAATATGGACATACTTTTCTTACTAGACGTTGCGAAATTGAAGTTGCAAGTGTACTTGCTATGTCGTAGTTTGAAATTCCCATTTTTCTTAATCTTGTAATAACTTCTACACTGTTAATTGTATGTATAGTGGATAATACGTAATGTCCAGTTTGTCCAGATTGCATTGCAATTTCTGCCGTTTCTTTATCACGAATTTCTCCTACTAGAATAATATCTGGATCTTGTCTTAAAACTGTTCTTAAAGAATCAGAGAAAGAAGTCTTTGTATCAATTTCTACTTGATTTAAGCCTGGAATACGAATTTCAACTGGGTCTTCAATTGTGGTAATATTAATACTTGGCTTGTTTAACATATCTACAACGCTATATAATGTTGTTGTTTTTCCTTCTCCTGTAGGTGCCGCAATAATAGTAATACTATTTTTCTTATCAAAGCTATCTTTTAGTAATTTTTCATCTTTTGGGAAACCTAAATCAAAAATTTTCTTGATTCCAGCATTCTTTTTTAATAATCTTAATACAAATTTTTCTCCATATACATTTTTTTGTGAAGATACACGAATGTTATAGTCTGGATACTCTAAAATTCTACCATCTTGTGATTCTTGTTTTTCTTGGTGCATATTTGAAATAGCTTTTAACCTTCCTATAATTTGTGGTTGTTTTTCTTGTTCTATTTCTACTGCTGTAATAAGTTCTCCGTCTATACGATAGCGAATTCTTAATTTATCTTCCATTGGTTCAAAGTGAATATCACTGGCTCTTTTTTCCATAGCCGTTTTAATTATACTATCTACTAATCCTGTAATATCTCGATTTGTATCAATGTTTTCTGAAACCACTCCTTCTAAAGAGTTTAATATTTCATCTATATTACTTTCAAATGTAATATATTTATCCATAACAAGCCCTTTATTTAATAATAAAAGTCTTATAGTATCTACTGTTCTTGGCTTAGTAGTATCAGCAAAACATACCTTTACTTTTCCAGCCTCTATATCAAATGGAATTGCTTTATTCTTTTTTGCAATATCTAAAGATATATAATCTGAGACCTCAATACGAATATCATTTTCAGTTAATAATATTGTTTTTTCTCCTAAAATATCTCCTAATGCTGATATTAAGGCATTATCATTACATAAATGCAAAATATGTAAAATATCTCCTAATTTTTTTTCAGGATGTTCTCTTTGGTATTCTAAGGCTGATTGAATATCCTCTTCACTAATAATTCTTCTTTTTGCAAGTTCTATTCCAATTGGTTGTGTTTGTTTTAGTGCCATATCATCTTCTCCCTTCTTTTGTACTCTATCTCTATTATACTATACTTTTTATTATTTCTATAGCATTTTTAACAAATTACATAAAATTACCAATATCGTAGTACATATTCATTTTTAACTTCAAAAAGTTTTGAGCTTTTAATTGCCATCTGTACTTGTATTAAATTTTTGGTAATATTATTTTGTTTTTGCTCTGTTTTTGTAAATTTACAATAAGCAATGTTATTGCATATCTTTACCTTGTTACGATAAATACTATTATCTGGAGCTTCATAATAAGTATATATTGTACCATCTTCAAAAATAATCTGATGATTTGTTACTTCATAAGTATTGTTGTTGTTTTTTACATCTTCAATAAAATACATATTGAATTTATTAAATTCTGATATATATTTTCCACTCTCAGTAATATATTTTGTATTACTAAAAAACATATCACTTATCACTGCTAGCATTGAAATAGCAAATGTTAGCAATATCATATATATAATTAAAGAGGTTAATGTGATTCCTTTTTCTTGTTTCACTAAAAGTCTCCTTTTCTACGCTTCTTTTATTTTTAATTTTCGTATCGTATAGTTCTTAGTTTGTCCTAAAAATTCGTAATCAATGGTTATAGTAAGAATTTTTATAATATCTTGCTTACTACTATCGTTTTGATTATATTTTTCTACTTTTATATTTGCATTCATACTTTCTGGTAATTCATACATAGCACTAATATTTTCATTTAAAGTTTCTGTTACTTCTTCATATTGCATTTTGTCTGTACTTTCTGCTATTTTTACAGCATAATGAACTGCCATTGCGTTCATTCTAATTTCTGCTGTATAGGATGCAATTTGATAATATAAGGTACCTATTGTTCCTACAAACAAGCTTAAAATCAACATAGCAATAACAACATCTGCAATTGATATTCCTTTATTTTCTTTCCACTTTATTAATTTCATTTTACCACCTACAAGCAAACCAATTGATTCCAATTATTGTGATAATATTAAAAATTGTTAGATAAAAACCAATGGGTAAATTTTCAAAATAAGACATTGCTTTATAATTTTTTCCTCTACTATTTTGCATTATTTTTCTTATTATATTCTCTATACAAAATGTCACTAAACTTAAGAATACTGTTATTATATAACCTATTGGATATGAAAAAACTATCATAATAATACTTAATTGCAAAATTTCAATTACATAAGAGCCTTGTATTTTTTTCTTTAAATACTTATTATCAATTATTATTAATATAATAAGCAATAATAAGGATATAACATATCTATATATATTAGCTTTTTCTACTATATATAGATAAATCATATACCCTGCTAAAATAATAGTTTCATATAAAATTACGCATTTTTGAATAGTTTTTCTTTCTTTATCAATTCCCGCTATTATAATTAAGCCAGCAAAATATAATAGCCCTACTAACAAATATACTAATTTACTAACTTCTAATTTTTCAAATGATAAATTAAGTGACATAGCAAATAAAAGAAATATTGTACCTGATAATATTTCTAAAAGTAAATAACGAATTCTAATTTTTTCTTTGCAATAATGACATTTTCCCTTTAACGCTAAATAGCTTAAAATAGGAATCATATCCCAAAATCCAAGTTTATGATTGCAATTTGGACAATAAGAACGTTTATGGGTAATGTCTTGATGTAAAGGAAGTCTATATACTGCCAAAGTAAAAAAGCTTCCAAATAGAGTTCCAATGCAAAAAATTAAAAAATAAAAAATAAATTGTTCCATTTTCTTTCCATTTTACTAAAAAATATGAGGTTACCTAAATACAAAATTGGTAACCTCATATTTAGTTTTTTAGCTAATAAATTAAATAATTTTGCTAATTAGATAATTATGCTTTATTATTCCCAGCCTTTGTCGTCTATATATTTTTCAACGTTAGTAAAATCACTTTGCTCTTGATTAGCTGCTGCTGCATAATTTTCACGACCTTGTTTTGCCTTATTGAATAATCCATTTTGTCCTAATACCATAGAAATAGATATTCCAGCTAAGATAATAAGTACAACAATAGTAATTACTAATGCAACAAGTGTAATACCTTTTTGTCCTTTTAACATAAAAAATTCCTCCTTATATTTATTTTTTTGTATATATTTATTTTTATAAATATAACCTAAATATTAATTATTTTAGTCCTGTTTTTGGACTACTTACTGTATTTCCCGTACTTCCCGTGCTTCCTGTATTTTGATTGTTTCCTGCTTGTCCATTTGATGAATTATTATCTGGCGTGTCAGTTCCTACTATCGTAGTACCTGCATCACTTTCTACTGTAGTTGCAAATGGATTTTCTTTGCTAGGGTCGTAAGTTCTATCTTTTTGATAAATATTTAAATCTGCTCCTTCTATTACATATACTCTATTTTGTAATTCTATTTCGTTATCAATTGTTTCTTCTTTTAATGCATTTTGAACACTTTCTGGTGTAGTATATGCAATTTTATTTGGAACTACTTTACTAATTGGGTTATCATCATAAAATAATACACTTAATAATAAGATGATAACAACACATAGTAATAAAATGATAATCATTTCTTTTAATATGGTTTTAATCATTTTTTTACTCCTTTACTTTAGTCTTCATTTGTATTAGTATTTTCCTGCGTATCACTAGATTCTTGTGAATCATTAGTTTCTTGCGTATCTGTTGTGCTTGTTGCATTTACTGATTGTGTTGAAGTGTTACCTTGTACTGTTACATTTTTAACTGTAAATGTTCCTTGTAATATTTCACCTTGATAAGGTAATAGTTTGAAGTTTTGTATTCTAAAGTTTAAATCTGTATCATTTTCAATAGCATAAATGAAGTTTGTAATTGCTATATATGAACCATTTACTGTAAATCTTATATCATTTACACCATTAGTACCTGTACTACTTGAAACGATTTCAAATGTTAGTAAAACTCCTTGCTTTCTAGCATGTGTTCCTAATGTTGTCCATAAAAATTCAATAGTATAACTTTTTTGTTCCATTGCTGCTAAAATTTCTGCATCTGTACTTACATTCGTATATTGTAAATATTCTTCTTCTGCTTCTTTTAAATTTTTTTCTGCATTTGTTAGCTCTGATCTTTTTTTAGGATAGTCAACATCAATCATAGCATTGGCTTCTTCAATTTTGGTATTTAATTCTTGTGCTTTTTGTTCTATTTGCTCTATACTTAAAATTTGTATACTACCAAATTGCATTCCATTTCTTAAGGCTACATAGCCTAGAGCAAGAAATAAAACAATGATAATACTTAATAATATCTTTCTCATGGCAAGTCTCCTTCTATTACAACTTTTACAATACCATTTTGTTTTACACCAGAAGTAGAAACTATTGTACTAGGGCTTAAAATTCCATCAACAATTAACTTGCTCTTGAAAAATCCTAGTAAATCATATTCCTTAGCTTGTGCTTGGATAACAATATGGGAATTTGAAGTATTTTCTATTGACGTTAAAGTAACTCCTTTTGGAATAACATTCATAATTCTTGTTAATAACAATGGAATCACATTTTTTGTTCTTAGCTTTTCTTGTGCTTCATCACTATAATTTTTAAGATTTTCTGTCATTGTTTCATAATTAGTAGCTTTACTATTTAATGCTTGCACATCTTTATCTGCTAAACTTATTTGTTCTCTTGTATCTTCTTTTAAACGTTCAACTTCTGCTATTTTACTATCTGTTTGAACTTTTAAGAAAGTTACCATAGCAAAATAGATAATTAAGAATGCTACTATTCCTGAAGTTAATCTTAACATCCATTTTTCTGTATTGTCCCATTTTGCTTTTAAGTCGAACGATAAATTTAAAGAAGAAAAGATGTTTTTCTTTTTGCCTTTTGAATTATTAGCGTTATTTTTACTGTTTCCTTCTAATTTTAACCAACTTGGCATTTGATCCACTAATGTTGGTTTTTTAAAGTTTATGGTCTTAATTCCATAACCTAAACCTTGCATAGCAAGAGCTATAGCAGAGTTTACTTCAATATAATCTTTCATATTGATTTTTATATTGTCTGGTACAAAGTATGGTTTTAAGATTTCGCATTTAATATTTGGAAAATACTCTTGAAAGTATAAATCTACATTGCTAATTATACTTCCAGTTCCTGTAATATAAATTTTATTTATATGGTCTATTTCTAAGTTTTCTACTAATGTTTTTGTTTTTTGCACAATTTGATATAATGTAGGCATTATATCTTCTAAATATAAATTTTCATCTTCTTGTCCAAGTTCTTTTCCTTCCATAGTGTAAATAGTAGTATTTTTACAGATTTCATAAGCTTTTGCATAAGAATTTTCTTTTGAATTAATATTGTCTAAAATGACGTCCATTCCTTCTTCTAATTTATCTACTTGATACACTCTTTCTTCTACCATAGTAGTAATACTTGTTTTTTCTTCAATATTAACAATAATAGAATTTTCCTTTGATTTAATATCTACTAAATTAGGAATTACCATAGCAAGTGGTGACATACAAGAGATAGAATTTCCTTCAAATTCTTGCATTTTTCTATTAATTTCTACTTTATTTACAGATATATAAATTGCTTTTATTTTTTCGTTATTTTTCATATCTGGTACTAAAGCATAACGTGTTTCTAACGCATTTCTGTTGTAACCTTTATCAAAGCAATATGAATCAAACTCTGTTTCTATTGCTTTTTTTAAGTCATTTTTATTAAGTAGATTAAAAAAGTAGAAATATTGATAAGTTTCCTCTGATAAATTAATACTAATTGGTATTTTGTAGCTAAAAGTTTCAGAAATGATTTGATTAATTGCTTCACCAATTTTATCATAAAATTTTACACCAAAAGATTCTACTTTTAGTAAGTCACGTTCTTTAGTTACTTTTGCATATTTAATTAAATTGTTTTCAATATATAAACCTAAACAACTTGGCATGATAACTCCTTCTTTTGTTTTTGAAAATTTATATTATTATAGTTTGCAAAAAAATACAAAAAATACTTTTCTTTTTTTATTTTATTTTTCATATTTTTCCGTTTTTTGTCATATTATGATAAATCTGTCTCTATTTTATCTTTTTTTTATTGAAAGTCAATAGTTTTAATATACTTGTAATTTAAATGTAATATTATTGTAATATTTTATAATTTTTTTTATTTTTATATAATTTTTCAAATAATTATTCAAAATTTTGCACTTATTTTTTAATTGCTAAAAAATTAAGCCATAGATTTTCTTTTAAATAAATTTTTAAGAAAATCTATGGCTCGATATATTTATTGCTTATCTTATAAAACATATTGCTATAATAATAATTCCCAATATTACACGATAAATGGCAAATATTTTAAAACTTCCTTTTTTTAGATAATTTAGCAAAAATTTGATGACAAAAAGTCCTACTAAAAAGCTAGTAACAACACCTATTAGGAATGGCAAATCGAAAACAAAATGTTTCATTTCGTATAAAGCGGCAGCTGCTACAATTGGTGTAGATAATAGGAAAGAATATTTTGCAACTGATTCTCTGTCAATTTGTAACTTTCTTCCTACAGTCATTGTAATTCCTGATCTTGAAACTCCCGGAAATGCAGCTGCAAGTGCTTGTGAAATTGAAATTAGAATTGATTGTTTTAAGGTAATATCTTTGTAAGATATTTTTGATTTTGCTTTTTTATATATAATACAATTCCCATTACAATTAAAGCAATTGCTATTAGTATCATTTCTACTGATATTATTTCTACGTGAAATGCACTGGATAATCCTTCTATTATTTTTTCTGATATTTTATCTAATACTAAGCTTAAAATGCCTGCTGGAATTGTTGCAATAACAATATACCAGAAAATTTTTCCTTCTGTTGATTTTTCTTTTTTTACTACTTGCTTGTATCCGCCTTTTATTAAATTAACCCAATCTTTAAAGAAGAATACTAAAATTGAAAATAAAGTTCCAATATGTAATGCTACATCAAATGATGGTGTCATTTCTCCCCACTGAAATAGCCATGGAAATAAGTTTAAATGAGCTGAACTAGAAATTGGTAGTAATTCTGTTAATCCTTGTACAATTCCTAATATAATCGCTTGTGTTATATTCATTTTTCTTCCTCCTATGTTTTATCTATTTAAATTTTAACTTTTAATTTTTTCTATTGTTCCATTTCTTTTATTATATGAAAGATTGTATCTTTAATAAATTCTGCTGAAGTAAGTGGTGCTACTTTTCCTGGAAGAGCAAGTGCCCATATTGTTTTTATGCCTTGCTTTTTTGCCGCTTCTTGGTCAATTCCACCGAGGATAAGAAGCTAAATCTATTAGCACACATTCCTTTTTTAATTTGCTTAGTTCTTCTTCTTTTAATATTATCGTTGGAATTGTATTCATAATAATATCAAATTGACCTAAATTTTTTTGTATTTCATTTAGTAAAATTGGCTTGTAGCCATATACTTTCATCCATGCGAAATCTTCTTCTTTACCTGCTTCTACAAAAACATTAGCACCTATTCCTTTTAACATATAAGCTACTGCTTTTCCTACTCTTCCAAATCCTAATACTAAAATATTGCTTCCATGTAAAGTATGAATAGTTTGTTCCATTGCAATTTGAATGGCACCTTCTGCCGTTGCAATAGTGTTTAGCACTACTAATTCTTCGCGTTCTAAAATATCAATAATTTTTACATTTTGTTTTGTTGCTTCATCTTTATAGTCTTTTTTTACATTACCTGTTAAAAATATTTTATTTTTTAGAGGTTTTAATAATTCTTGTAACGTTATTTGCATATCACTAAAAGGTGCATTTATTTGCAAGTTGTTACTAGATAGCGGAATAGGGCCTATAATAAATTCTGCTTCTTTTACTGCTTCGTCGATAGAAGAACAAGGTAAAATTTTCGATATTTTCTTTAAGCTTTCTGCTTTTTCTAATGCATAAGTTTTTATAAAGAAGTCCTCTTTTGTTAACATTTCTGCTAGTTTTACAATTCTTAAGTCTCCTCCTAAAATGGCAATATTTTTTACCACCTTGGTTCACACTCCTTTTTTGCTTTTCTATTATTGTATTCTAGCATTTTTTTATTATTCTTTTAATTATTATTTTATTATTCTCTTTCTTTTTCCTTTTCTTCTTTTCGCTTGGTTTGAATGATTTTCATTGCTTTTATATCGTTGTTATTTAAGTTTCCAACTAATTCAAAAGTATGTTTTAAATGTTTCATTGTTTCAATTTCTTTTTTATTTGGTTTTACTTTTGTTTTCTTATGTTCTTTTTTATTTTTAGTAGGTTTATCTACTTTTCGGAAAACCATTTGGAAAATAAGTTCTTTTCTAATTTTATCATATATCTCAGGATTTTCATCTACTGCTGCATTTAAATATTGAATAGCTTTTTCTTCTTCTCCTTTTAGCATAGCAATATAGGCTAAATAGTAATAAGCATCTTCTTCTAATTCTTCATCTTGTAAACATTCAATAAAATATTGTTCTGCTTCATCTATTTCATTATATAATAGTGCAATTTGCCCTAAATTGTATTTTGCATGATAAAGTAATGAATTTAACTGAGCTGCTTTTTCGTAATATTCTTTTGCACTTTGAAAATCGTTTAGTCTTGTATAAACCATACCTAAATTATAGTATAAATTATAATTTTCTGGGTGATATTGAATTGCATCTAAATAGACACTTTCTGCTTCTTTAAATTTTTCTTGTTCTTGAAAAATATCTCCTAATAGAAGAGAAGCATCTTCCCATTCTGGTTTCTTTCTTAATAATTCTTGTAATATTTTTATAGAACCATCTTGTTTTCCAGTTTGATGAAATAAATCTGCTATTTTATATTGTATGTTGTCATCGTTTGGCCTAATATTTGCAGCTCTAATGTATTCTTCTGTCGCTATTTCTAATTCATTTTCTTTTTCATATATTTCTGCTAAAGTTTTATGAGCATAAAAACTATTTGAATTTTTTTCTACTAATTTTAATAGTACTTCTTTTGCTTTTTGTTCCATTCCTATTTTTGTATAAAATGTAGCAATTGATAGGAAAATCACTTCGGTTAAAGTAATTCCTTTTCTTTCTACTAAAATAACTAAAATTGGTAATATAATAGAAAGAATATAAGTTAAGATTAACAATACTAATGGTAATTTAACTTCAACCATAAGCGCAATAAAGCTAATTGCAATTCCTAATGCTTGCAATGTTAGTATATATAAATAGTTTGTGTCATTTTTTTGTATCATACGAAAAAATAGAAATAGAAATAAACCTAATGCTACTACATTAAATAACAATCTTTCAACCATTTTCTCTCCCCTTTATTTTGAGAATTTTTTATTGTAATTTTCAATGCTTTCCTGTATGATTCTTTCTGCTTCTTCTCTTCCCATAATTTTATCGATGGTTGTTTGCTTTCCTTCTAGTTGTTTATATACTTCAAAAAAATGCATAATTTCTGCTGATATATGGTTTGGTACTTCGCTAATATCTTGATAAACATTTAAAAATGGATCTTTTTTTGATACTGCAATGATTTTTTCGTCATATTCTTTTCCATCAATCATTTTTAATACACCAATAGGATATACTTCTACTAATGCTAAAGAAACAATTTTCTCTTGGCAAAGTACTAATACATCTAGTGGATCATTATCACCTGCATAAGTTCTTGGAATAAAACCATAATTTGCTGGATAATGAGTAGAAGTATAAAGTACACGGTCTAATTTTAACATTCCTGTTTCTTTGTCTAATTCATATTTGTTTCTTCCACCTTTTGAAATTTCAATTACTGCAACAAAATCATCTTTTTTTATTCTTTCTGGACTGATGTCGTGCCATATATTCATTTTTTGTTCCCCCTTTTATATTTCTTATCTATTTTAGGCTATTTTCGTCAAAAAGTCCATACTTATTACAAATTTTCTTAAGATTTTTATATTTTGATGTTGAAATTCATTGCTTTTAGAGTAATTAACTTTATATTTTCTACATCTTGCTTTTTCTATTTTGGATAAAAAAATAAAGGTACTATTTCTATTACAGTGCCTTTTATATTTTTTACATACCTAAAAGTAGTAAGATTTTCTTACTACTTTTAATTTACTTTTTTGTTTTTTCTTTATTAACTTTTTTTCTTGTTTTTCTACAAAAAGTATTAAAGCCCATTCCAGATAAGTAACCTATTGTTTTACTTGATAAATACTTTTTGCGTATAGCATACTGATTCCACCATTTTTCACTTGGATTACTGTCATGCTTTTTTATATATTGTACTAAAGCATTAATACTTTTTTCATAATAATAGTCTAATTGTTTTATTTGATTTGGTTCTTTTCTTGTATTTTCCATATAGTATTGCTTTTCATTTTGACTATTCTTTTCTAATATTATTTCTTCTTGCATTACCATTTCACCTTATATAGTTCTGTTATTTCCACATCCAATGCTTTTGCTAAACGTATCATAACAAATAAACTTGGACCTTTAATATTATTTTCAATATCATTAATATGAGTTTTAGATATTCCACTTTTTTCAGACAATCTATTTAAGGTTATTTTCTTTTTTTGTCTTACTTGTTTTAATAAGATTTCAATATACATTTGTTTTCCCACCAAAGTATTGTTATATTTTTTCTTATTTAAACACAGAATTAGTCCGCTATGGCGGAAATTGGAAAAATATTACTAAATTTTATATTTCTTTTTATTCTTACTTATCTATTATTTTGGCTCTTACTATTATTATTACTGCTTTTAGTGTTTTTTCTTTTTTAACTTCTATGTTAATTTTTATCTTTTGTTTTTTTGTAAATCTTTTACATTTTAAGGATTTACTTAACATAAATATTCAATTTTTTTTTCAAAAATCCTTCCTACAATTTATTTTTTTCTTTTTATCGATTTTTATTCTATTATTGAATTTTTTATTTTCTTTATTTTTTTTTATTTTAGTATTGACAAATCCTTTTTTTTCATATTATAATATATTTTGTCAGTTGCAAAACAATAAATATTAATTATATGTAGATGTGGCGGAACTTGCTGAGGTTGTATGAAGACGTAGTCTGAGTTACAACATCAGTATGTGTAGCTAGATTTGCATAAACCAAAATACTTGCAGATGTGGCGGAACTGGCAGACGCACAGGACTTAAAATCCTGCGGTTGAATAAACCGTGCCGGTTCGATTCCGGCCATCTGCACCATTAGAACCT
>CANQXD010000004.1 GCA_947627755.1 uncultured Clostridia bacterium
GTCTACTTCATATTTATCCCAATATTTCTCATATTCTGCTTTCAATTTATTTCCTTCAAAATATGTAGTTGTTCCATATTCTCCTATATTGTCATTTTGATTATCGTAATATGCTGCTACATATTCCCATGCTCCTCCACACATGTCATATACTCCTGTTATATTCCCTGTTGTACTTTGCGTTAAATTAGAGCTATAATTATTTCCTCCTGTATATGCTTTGTTTTTTCCAGATTCGTTTTCAAGTGAAGTATTTATTGTTGGTGTTATTCCATATTGTGATGCTGATAAGTATGCTACTGCTCCCCATTCACTATTTTTCATTAAGTGACTATCTATCTCACTTGTTATTCCATATATATTGCTACTATCATTCATTTCAAGGCAATTTGTAAACGCATTTCCTACTCTTATATATCTCCAGCTTTGCACATTTGGTAATACTTTTACATTTGGAGTTATAATGTCATCTGCTGTTGTATTTGTATTTGCTTGTCCATCCATACTTGCCTCAAATTTTGCTACCCATATTCCTGATAGATTTTTTCCTCCAAAGTTAAAGGCTGGATGTACTATTTTTGGTGTTGATACTGTTTTTTCTTCTGCTTCTTCTTTTGCTTTTTTTACTTCTTCTTCTACTTTCTCTGTACTGTAATCTAATGCATATTCGTTCCCTTCTTCATCTTCATTTGTAGTTCCTACTAAAAAGGTTACATCTGTTATGTTTTGCGTTGTTCCTTCTGCGTCTTTTTCTATTCCATATTCTTTTATGCTATATGCATATCTTGGTATCCATACAAACATACTTCCTAAGTCTGTGTCTTCTACTTTTTGTCCTACTTTTGCATTTTCTCCGTTATATTCTCCATCTGATAACATTACATTTGCCCATTTCATTTGACCTACATCATAATTATACCATTCACTATCATTCTCACTACATATTTCCCATTTTTTTTCACTATCATTATATTTTATTGGTATCATTCCTTCTGCTAGTTTTGGTACATTTACGTGTTTTATTTCATTATAGCTATTGGTGGTTTCTCCTTCCCATAGTTCACTAAATGGAATTTCATAGTCTTTTCCTGTTGGCTTTAAACCTATAATGGTTTTATCTTCGTTTTTTATAACTTCTCCATATTTGCTTAATACTTCTTCTACGTCACTTTTTTCTATTATAAAATTATTTCCTTCATTTTCTATTTGCCTGCTAAGTAGTTCTGTTCCTATTTGTTCTTTTAAGCTGGCTATTTCCATGTCTTTTGCTGCATTTTGTGCTTTTTTAAATATTCCATTTTCTCCTAGCACTAAATTAATACTTATTCCTGCTAATATTATTAACACTATTATTGTTATTACTAGTGAAATTAGTGTTATTCCACTATATCTTTCAGCATATTTGCTTAATTTTACTTGAGAATTTTTGCACTTTCTTTTTATACAATTTACATTTCTCTGTTGATTTTGCTTTCTTTTCATTTGTTTCCACTCCTCTTTTTTTTTGTTTTATTATATAAATGCATTTGGACTAAAGCAATAAAATAGACAATTTTAGTTGATAACTTTTTTACATAATTATTATTCTAACATTGTTATTTATTTAATAGCTTTATAACAAATTAATAACAAGTGAAAATTGTATAATAGGACAAAGGGTGCCCTAGCGTTCCATTTTGGAACGAAAAGGGGCGTTTCTCCTGTTCGAAAAATTTAAATTTTTACCTGTTTTTTTCCTCTGTCCTCAAAAACATAAAATATCAATTTTTAATAAAATAAAAATTTTGGGTAAAATTCAAAATAAAAAAAAGACTATTGAGCAAAATATTTTTATATACTTTGTCAACAGTCTGAATAAAAAGCTAATTTTGTTAGCTTTTTATTGTTACATATTTTTTAAAAAATTCTGTAGCAGTTAAAATTTCGGGTCTTTCTATTTCTACTTCTTTAAAATCTTTATCTCCTGTAATTAAAATATCAACATTTTCAATAATTGCAGTATATAGTATAATATAATCTTCTTCATCTCTTATTTCAAATTCTTTCTTTTTTACTTCTATTGGAGAGTATACTAATTCAAATGGGAAAGTTTCTAAAAATTTTTCTAATACATTTATACTTACTTTAAATTTTCTTTTTATCAAATCTCTCATTTCATCAATACAATAAGAAGCAATAATAATTTTGTGTTCATTTGATAGTACTTTTATTAGTTCATTCATTTTTTTACTTTTAAAAATAAATGCTGATATAAGAATATTTGTATCTAACATTATTCTCATATCTCTTTTTTCCTTTCTTTTCTATATTCTTTTATCAATTTTACTACATCTTCTTCTGTTTCTAGGCCTAATCTTTCTGCTTCTCCATCAAATTCTTCTTGTATCTTTTCTAATGCAATCATCGCTGCATTTTTTATTACAATTTCATCGCCTTTTCTAAAAAATAAAATTTTACTTCCTTCTTTAATTTTTAAAATATCTCTTATTTCTTTTGGAATTGTAATTTGACCTTTTGAAGTAACCTTTGCAAGTTCCATTTTTTTCACCTCTTTTCTTTTTTTCTTACTTTCCTTACTTCTATTATATGTTATTTATATTAAAATATCAATATTTTCTATAAAATATTTACATTTATTTCATATTACTATAAAATATATAAAAAATATGAGGAGTTTATATGGATACATTTATTTCAAATTCAGAACAAGATACAATTAACTTTGCAAAAGACTTTGCAAAAAATTTAAAAAAAGGTGATATTGTGGTTTTAACAGGCGAACTTGGCTGTGGTAAAACCAAATTTACACAAGGAGTTTTGTCTTACTTTGGGTTAGAAAATGAAATTTCTAGTCCTACTTTTACCATTGTAAATGAGCATCATAAAGAGAATATTTCTATCTTTCATTTTGACGTTTATCGTTTAGAAGATATTGACGAATTCTATGCTATGGGCGGAGAAGAATATTTTGAAAAAGGCATTTGCATTATTGAATGGGGCGAGCAAATTGAAGAAATTTTGCCAAAAGGCTATACGAAAATTACTTTTCGCAAGTTAGATGATAATAAAAGAGAATTAAAAATAGAGAAAATGTAAGGTACCCCCTCAAATGTAAAAAAAATTACATTTGAGGGATTTATTATATTTTTGTCACATTTTTGTCACATAATTGTAAACATTATTTTGTTCAAAATCATTTACAAATTTTGCATATTCATATAGAATAAAGTTGAAAAATAAGAAATTTAGAATAAGTCTGTCGTATTAGATAGATAACTTTCTTAAAATTAAAAAGAAGGAAAGAAAAAGTGAAAATTTTAGCTATTGATACTTCTTCTAAAATATGCTCTGTTGCTATTTTAGAAGATACGGAAATTATTTTAGAAAAACATATTGAAAATGAAACCACGCATTCACAAAAACTAATGCCTTTAGTAGATAATATTTTAAAATCATGCAAACTTAACTTAACTGATTTTGATTTATTTGCTTGTTGTGTTGGTCCTGGTTCTTTTACTGGCGTTCGTATTGGCGTTTCTACTGTAAAAGCCTTTTGTGATGTTACAAATATAAAAGCATCCTCTGTTAGTTCTTTGGAAAGTTTAGCTTACAATACTTTAGATTCCAATTATAAAGATGATGCAAAATTAGTATTAAGTATGATAGATGCCAAAAACGACAATGTTTATTATGGTCTATTTGAAAGAAGTAATGATGCTTTTACATTAGTAGAAGAATTGGGTGCAAAAAATATTGAAGAAATGATACAAACTTTAAAAAAATATCACTCTTCCCCTATTTTATTCGTTGGAGATGGAAGTGAAAAACATCAATATCTTTTACAACAACATTTTTCAAAATGTACTTTCGTAGAAGATAAATGTCATAAACAAAGTGCAAGTAGTGTTGGAAAAGCAGGCTATTATCATGCAATGCAAGGAAACGTGCGGAGATTCCAACTATATTACTCCCCTTTATTTAAGAAAATCTCAAGCAGAGCGCGCTTTAGATGATGAAAAATAGAATTCATAGACGATAAATACTTTTTAAAGGAATGAGAAATAATGGATTTAACAAAAATGGTAATGCACACCATGAACCTTCCTGATTTAGAAGAAATAAAAGATATTTTACAAACTGATTTTGATGATTTATGGAATTTTGAAATATTTAAGGAAGAACTTGGCAATACTAATTCTAAATATTTAGTATTACGCTATGAAAATGAAATTGTTTGCTTTGGAGGCATTAAAATTGTGTTAGATGAAGCAACTTTAATGAATATTGTTACAAAAAAAAATAAAAGGCATCAAGGATTTGCCAAGTTTGTTTTAAATGAACTTTTAACTATTGCAGAGGAAGAAAATTGTTCTTCTATGACGTTAGAAGTACGAGAAAACAATCTTCCTGCTATTCACTTATACGAGCAATTTGGTTTTGAGGAAGTTGGCAGAAGAAAAAATTACTATAAAAATGGCGATACAGCTATTTTAATGACATGTAAGTTAGATGCTTAAACAATTTAAACTTACTGTCCCCTATTTATGATAAAAAGGAGAAATACAAATGAAAAAGAAAAATGAACTATCTTATCAAGAATTAAAAGTAACTTGCAACCCAGAAAACTTTACCTTTACCGATACTTCTGAATTAGAAGGTATTACGACTGGTATTGGACAAGAACGTGGCATTAAAGCATTAGAATTTGGCGTTAATGTTGATATTAAAGGTTATAACTTATACCTAGAAGGTCCTAGTGGCGTTGGTAAAACTATGTATGCCAAAAATTATTTAGATAAAATTTCTAAAAAGCAAAAAGTGCCAAATGACTGGTGCTATATCTATAATTTTGCAAACCCAAATGAGCCAGTTGCCGTTTCCTTCCCTGCAGGTCAAGGAAAAGAATTTAAAGAAACAATGGATACTTTTATAAAAGACATTCGTTCTGACATTAAAAGTACCTTTAATAATGATGACTTCGAAAAAGAAAAAACCTTAATTAGACAAGACTTTGAAGAAAAAAGAGCTTCTTTACTTGATAAATTAAATCAAGAATCGGAAAAACATGGTTTTCAAGTAAAATCTGCTCAAAATGGTATTTATATGATGCCAATTATTGATGGTAAAACTATTGAAGAAGAAGAATTTGATAAGTTAGATGAAGAAGTGAAAAGACAATTTGAAGAAAAATCTTCTATTGTTCAAGAACAAATTATGCAAGTAATTGGGCAAATTAAAGAAATGGAACGCGCTTCTGACAAGCGTTTAGAGGAGTGGCAAGCCAACATTGCCCTTCTTACTGTTAATTCGCATATCAACTATATTAAAAATAAATATAAGAGAAATAAAAAAGTAAATCAATTTTTAAATGATGTAAAACAAGATATTTTAAAAAATATTACTATTTTCACTTCAAGTGAAGAAGAAAAGCACCCTGCTACCAATGGACCAAGACCTGAAATGCCAAAGCCTTGGCTTAACTATCGTGTAAATTTATTTGTAGATAACAGTAGCCTAGAAGGTGCTCCTGTTATTATGGACTCAAATTATTCTTACCAAAATATTTTTGGAAAATTAGAATATGAAAACTATTACGGTTCTTTAAAAACAGACTATACTATGTTAAAACCTGGGTTACTTCAAATGGCAAATGGTGGTTATATCATTTTCCAAGCCAAAGACTTACTTGCTAATGGAGTATGTTACGAAGCTTTAAAAAAGGCACTTCGTATTAAAGAGCTTTCTATTGAAAATACAGCAGATCAACGTTCTGCTATGGTTATGATTTCTTTAAAACCAGAGCCTATTCCATTAGATGTGAAAGTAATTATGGTTGGAAATGATACTATTTACCAATCTTTACTTGCTATGGATAGTGATTTTAGAAAATTATTTAAAGTAAAAGTAGAATTTGCAGAAGATGCTCCCATTACCCAAGAGAATATGGATAAACTTGCTAGATTTGTGCATGGCTTCTGTGAGCAAGAAGAACTTCCTCATTTAGATAAAGGAGCCGTTGCTAAAATTGTAGAATATTCTTCGAAACTTTCTGGCGAGCAAGATAAGTTATCTACTCGTTTTACCGAAATTGCACAAGTAGTTGGTGAAGCTGCAACTTGGGCACAAATGGATAAAAAGAAATTAGTTACTGCAGAATATATTGATATGGCTCTAAAAGAAAGAATTGAAAGAGTTAAAAAGTATGATAGCAAATATATGGAAATGATTAAGGAAAATACTTTGTTAATTGATACTTCTGGCTCACAAGTTGGTCAAATTAATGGACTTACTGTTATGACTATTGGAGATTATACCTTTGGAAAACCAGTAAAAATTACAGCAAATACTTATATGGGCAAAACTGGCGTTGTAAATATTGAAAGAGAAGTTGAACTTTCTGGTTCTTCTCACTCAAAAGGTGTTCTTATTTTAAGTGGTTATTTAGGAGAAATGTTTGCACAAGATATTCCTTTATCTTTAACTGCTAGTATCTGTTTTGAGCAATTATACAATGGCGTTGATGGTGATAGTGCTTCTAGTACCGAATTATATGCTATTTTGTCTAGCTTATCTGGTATTCCTATTCATCAATCTATTGCCGTTACTGGTTCTGTTAATCAAAAAGGAGAAATTCAACCAATTGGTGGCGTTAATGACAAAATTGAAGGCTTCTTCCAAGTATGTAAAATGCGTGGTTTAGATGGTTCTCATGGTGTTATGATTCCAAAACAAAATATTAAAAATTTAAGTTTATCGGAAGAAATTGTAGACGCTGTAAAGAAACAAAGGTTCCACATTTATGCTATTTCTACTATTGAAGAAGGAATTGAAATTTTAACGGATGTTCCTGCTGGTAAGAAAGATGCAAATGGAAGATTTCCTGCTGGTTCGATTAATTACTTGGCATATCAAAAATTAAAAAAATATGCAGAAATTAGTAAAAAGTAAAAGAGAGGTTAATCCTCTCTTTCACTTTCTGAAAATTTAGAATCAAGGTCGGAAAGTCTTTCTTTTTCCTCTTCTTCTACTCTTGAAAATTCTCCATAAATTATGGCTTGTGGAATACAAAGTAAAAATGCTACAAAGAACCAAATGGAAAGTATAATGCTACTTATTGCTAAAATAGAAAATACTAATTTTGTGCTGAGAGGCCTTTTTACTAAATAATAAGTTAGCCTTTTAAAGAAACATTTCTTAAAAAAGCCTGCCATTATTAGCAGTATAAGAAAATAAGTAATTATTGATAATAAGCAGTAGCTTTTTGCAATAACTGCTCCCATTATACTAGCAATTTCCCCTATCACAAGTTCAATTAGGACTAGCACCACTAGTATTATTTCCTTCCGATTCGTTGTAAGCCAATTTTCAATGCTTCTTAACTTTTTTTCCATATTTTTGTCCTCCTACCAATAAGTTTATTGATTGAATCTGCATACAAATGCACTTTAACGTTACGAGTTATATTTTAGCACAATTTTCGGAAAAGAGCAATACTTATAAAACTATATAAAAAAGCGAGCCTAAGATTTTCTAACAAATGAAAATTTTAAGAAAATCTAAGGCTCGCCATATTTATCGTCTGCGGAAAGTCCTCCTTCAAGGAGAACTTTCCTACTATATAAAAAAGTAGAGCTCATTTTGAACTCTACTTTTTAGGTTTGCTTTAAGATACTTTGCTAAACAAATATCGGCTTCTTAAGTCGGCTTTTATTTTTTCTGCTATGAGCATAACGGAAATTGTTTGCAGAGAATCTCTTACTGCCTCATTTGGCTCCTTTTTGTTTGTAAAACCCGCCTTAAACATTTCTTTAAAAGCTACTATTTGTAAATCTTCCATATCCTGCTTTGCAATTGAAGCTTTCAAGTAGTTCAAAGTAACTTTTTCTATTTCTTTCTCCTCCATTTTTTGCTCTGCAACTTTCAGATTATGCTTTATATTTTGAGCATGTATGTTGAAGAAAGAAGAAAAAGTTTCTTTTAAAAATTTGTCAAATTCTTCTGATGCATCACCCTGCAAATACATAGCAAAAATATCCTCTTTTTCCATTTCAAAAGAAATCGTTATCCGCTCTCCCATAAAAGCTACCTCCTAAAATTTTTTATGTAATCATTATACTATTATTTTTGAGTTATGTCAATTTTAGAATAATAAATTTCAAATCATTTTTCAAAACAAACTTATGACTAATTTTCAAAATAAATTTCTAACCACTGCCACTACCATATAAATCATAATTTTTACTATACAATTTATCATTAAAATATAATTGTATGCTGGAATGCCTAAATGATTTATTCTATTATATTCTTCTACTATTTCTTCTACTTCTTCTTTTGTGCAAATAGGATTTTTTTCAATATAATCTAGCATATATTCTTTTGCCAAATATGGTGCTTTTGTCATAGCATCTGTTTCTAAGAAAGACCTTATTACATAATAGAAAAAACTTAATAAACTTAAAATAATAATTTGTAATTTGATGTCTTTGAAAATTCCTAATATAGTTAAAATAATGCTTAAGGTAAAATAAAAAAGATAAATATTAGAATAAATAAAATTAAAAATTAGTAATTTTTTGCTTTGTACAGAATGTAAACATTCATGGGCAATCGTTTGAATTCTGGTATAAGTATCTTTAATATTAGCAATAAAAATAGTGTCGGAAATAGCAATGTAAAGGCTTGCTTGTGTGTCATTATCATTACTTTCTTTTATATTTACTTTTGTATTATTTAATTTTTCTAAAATTGCTTCGCAAATTTCCTTATTTTCTGGAAATTTGTAAGTTAGTTCATCTAATTTTTTATTATGACCTGCCCTTTTCATTTCTTTCATTTGAATATTAAAAATAAAATAACCTATCATTATCATTAAAATTAATACTACTAAAATTATAATATACTCCATTTTATTTCTCCTTTTTCTTTTGTGTTTTTATTCATTAAAATAAATTCATATTTCTTTTTCTAATAAATAGTTTGTATCATGCATCAAACTATTCTAAATTTTTTCAAACAAAAAGTCGCAAATGATTTTTATCATTTACGACATTATTCGACATTATAATACATCTTGAACTGATTCTGCTATGATTTTATTAACATCAGCTAGCATAACATTAAATTTTACTTCTAAATCGAAGTATTCTTTAATTTCTTTATTTTGAATTAAAACAGTATACATCTCTTGCAATTTTTTATTTTTTTCTTCTTCTACTTCCTTGCCTTGCATTGCTAGAACTTGCACTTCGTAGCGTGTTTTTTCAAAATCATCTACTTTTTTCTTCAATTCTTGATTTGCTTCTATCTTTTGCTTTGCATCTTTATATTGTATATATTCTTCAGAAGTTTTTATCTCTTGTGCTAAACGATTTGCTGTATCATATACATTCATTTTTTCATCCTCCAATGTCTCTTTGGTAAGTTACCATTGGGGACGTTTCCTTTTGGTATATCTGTCCCTTTTGGTACTTTATTATAACAATGTAATTACCATTAGGGACAGATATACCAAAAGGAAACGTCCCCAATGGTCCCCAACAATAACTATGCATAGGCATGTTTTTTCTTGAAAGCTAATAGATTTGTAATTTCTGACTCTGTATTTTTTGCTTTTTTAGTTTTTTCAGCCTTTTCTTGTGCAATTTGTTTTGCTTGTTTTTCTGCCATTGTTTGACAAATTGCTTTTTGATATGTAAAGTGTGTATCTTGTGCTATTTTATTCCAGTTGTAACATTCTTTTACTTTTGCTTTTGCATTTTTTGCTACATTTGCTGCTAATTGATGGTCATATAGCAAGCTTAAAATAGAGTCTGCAATAGAATTTGCATTTCCTGCATAACTTTTCATTCCTGTTACTCTATGCTCTACTATTTCATTTAATCCACCAATATCGGATACTACTGTTGGAACGCCTGCAAGCATTGCCTCTAATGCTACAATACCAAATGGTTCATAAGTGCTTGGAAATACAGCAATATCACTGCATTTATACATTTTTTGTACTTGTTTTGAGTCTAAATAACCAGTAAAATATACTTTATTATCTATTCCCATAGCGTGTACTTGGGCTTTCAGTTCATCTAACATTCCACCTTTTCCTGCAATAATTAGTTTGCTATCGTGGTAATTTTCCAATATTTTTGGCATAGCAGAAATTAAGTGTTGAACTCCTTTTTCATAAACTAGTCTTCCCATATATAGAATTATTTTTTCATTATCTAGTGCATATTGTCTACGGAAATCATAATCTCTTTCTATACCAGAGAAATTATTTAAATTGATTCCATTTGGAATAACGTTTATTTTATCAAAAGGAAGTCCAAATAGTCCTTGAATATGTCCTTTCATAAAATTGCTATTTACAATCACTTCTGTAGATTCATAAGTAAGCATCCATTCTACATCATTTATATAACGTTGCGTTTCATCATGAATTCCGTTATTTCTACCAGATTCCGTCGCATGAATAGTACTTACAAGTGGAATATCGTAAGCATGTTTTAAAGTTTTTGCACTATTTGCTACTAACCAATCATGTGCATGAATTACATCAAATTTCCCTTGTTTTGCAATAATTTCCGATGCCTTTGCCACCATATTAAAATTTAATTGCATAATCCAGTCGATAAAGTTGTTTGGCTGAATCATATCGTTATCGACACGATATACTTCTACTCCTTTGTCGTTTTCGTAGTAAGGCATATTTCCTTCTCTATATGTTACTACGGTAACATCATGTCCGTCTTTGATAAGACGCTGTGATAAATCGTGCACAACTCTTGCAATTCCTCCTACAATTCTTGGTGGATATTCCCATGTTAGCATCAATATTTTCATAGGCTTTTTTTGCCCCTTTCTTCCCAATTTTCTTTTGTTAATTTTGTTTTCTTTATTCTATACAACTTTTCGATAAAAGTAAACATTTTTTGATAAAATATTTACTTTTTTATTCCATTTTTTATTTTTCTTTTTATTATCTATTGAATTTCTTTTCTTTTTGATATAGTATATAAGGAAGAAAAGTATGAAATTTTACTAAGGAGGAAATTATGCTAAGAAAAGCAAAAGAAGAAGTAAAAAATGTCGAAAAAGAAACAATAAAAAAATCAAAAGCTTCTACAAAAAAATCAACTAATACTAAAAAAGCTTCTAATATTGAAAAAAAGTCTGGTAGTAAGCAATCTTCTAATATATCTAGTAGTAAAAAAGCACTAGAACCTGTAAATAAAGTAACAGCTAAAAAAACAGCTAAAAAAGATAATGCCAAGAACACATTAAACAAGAAAACTCCTAGTAAAAAAGTTTCAACCAAAAAAGTAACTACTAAAAAGCCAACTTCTAAGAAACAAGCTTCAAAAATTGCTATTAGTGAATATTATGACTTACCTTATCGCTATAATCAAACCGTCGTAAAAGTTTTAGCACAAACACCAAATACTCTATTTGTTTATTGGGACATTTCAGACGAAGATAGAAAAAATTATATTGAGCAATATGGACCTTACTTTTTTAATGATACAAAACCTGTTTTAGTAGTACATAATAAAACTAAAAATTATGACTTCGAAGTAGATATTGACGATTTTGCAAATAGCTGGTATCTTCATTTAGTTGATAGCAATTGTGAATATGAAATTGAACTTGGAAGGCGTCCTATCAATGAATATGCAAAAATAGAAAATTATTTACCAATTAGTAATTCCAATTCTATGGAATCACCAAATGACCACATTTTGTTAGATAAATTATCTCACGTTATTTACTTTAAAAATGTAAAAACAAATGAGGTAAAAACTAAAACCACCTTAAGTCTTCTTAAGAAAATTGGTAAAATTTCTTCTATGGCTGAGTTTTATCAAAAATTATATCCAGAAGAAGAAATTAATTTTACAAAATTAGATTTAAGAAATCCATCTTCTAGTTCTTTCTTTAAGTAAAATCTAAGAATATAAAATAATTTTTTTTGATTATGAAAGAAATATAAACTTTAATTTATATATAATGACTTTGCGAACTAATTACTTACTACTTAGTTCGCAATTGTTTTGACAAATTTGACAAAGGAGAAAAATTATGCAAAATCCAAAAGGCTATGTAAGTTTTGTTTTACATGCCCATTTACCTTTTATACATCATCCAGAAAGTGAAAATTATTTAGAGGAGCAATGGCTATTTGAAGCAATTTCCGAGACCTATCTTCCCCTTCTTACGAATTTTCAAAAATTAGTTGAAGAAAACGTAGATTTTCGAATTACTATGTCTATGACACCTCCTCTTTTAAATATGTTAGATAATAAATTATTACAACAAAGATATATAAAATATCTAAAGAAACATATTGAACTTGCAAAAAAAGAGACAAAAAGAACCGCAGATGATAAACGTATCAATGAACTTTCCTACTATTATTTAGAAAAGTATTCTAATGACTTACATTTATTTCATGAAGTTTATCAAGATAATATTATTCAAGGTTTTAAACATTTTCAAGATATTGGTGTATTAGAAATTATTACTTGCCGGAGCAACTCATGGTTACTTCCCTATTTTATATATCACAGAGCAAACCATAAAGGCACAAATTGCAGTTGGTGTGCAGACTTATGAAAAATATTTTGGAAGAAAGCCACGTGGTATATGGCTTCCAGAATGTGGCTATGTACCAGAAGCTGACCAATATTTAAAAGAATTTGGTATTGATTATATCATCACTGAATCTCATGGTATTTTATATGCAGACCCTACCCCTATTTATGGAACTTATGCTCCTATTGTTTCTCCAAAAGGTGTTATTGCTTTTGGTAGAGATATGGAATCTTCTAGGCAAGTATGGAGTTCTATCAATGGTTATCCTGGAGACTTTAATTATCGTGAATTTTATCGTGATATTGGCTATGATGCAGACTACGACTATATTAAGCCTTACATTGCTCACAATGGAGTTCGTGTTCATACTGGAATTAAGTACCATAGAATTACAGGAAAAGATTGTGAAAAAGATGTTTATAATTTACAATGGGCAAAAGATTCTGCAGAAAAACAAGCAAGCCATTTTCTAGATTCTAGAAAAAGCCAAATTTCAGTTGCTTCTTCTTATATGGAAAACCCTCCTATTATTCTATGTCCTTATGATGCTGAACTTTATGGACATTGGTGGTATGAAGGTCCTTACTGGCTATATATTTTATTTAAAAAGATTCACTTTGATCAAAATGATTTTAAACTCATCACACCTAGCGAATATATAGCTAAATACCCTGAAATGCAAGTTGCTACTCCTTGTCGTTCTAGTTGGGGCGCTAATGGCTATAGCGGAGTTTGGTTAAATGAAACAAATGACTATGTTCATCGCCATTTACACGTTGCAGGAGACCGTATGGTAGAGCTTGCTAATACATATTCAAATGAAAAAGAACCTTTAAAAGTACAAGCTTTAAACCAATGTGCAAGAGAATTACTTTTAGCCCAAAGTAGTGACTGGTTATTTATTATTACCAATGGAACAATGGTGGATTACGCTAAAAAAAGAATTAAAGAACATATTGGTCGCTTTACCAAATTATATGAACAAATTAAAGAAAATAAAATTGATGAAAACTTTTTAAAAGACTTGCAAGAAAAAGATTGCATCTTCCCTGAAATTGATTATAAGATTTATAATTAAATTGCAAGCACAAGTTACCAAAAACTCCCTTTCTGAATAAAATATGTATATCTAAGTTTTTTTAGTAGATACTAATACATAGAAAAAAGAAAAAGAAAGGGGATTTTTTTGTCTTATGAAATCTTTTTGCATAAAAACGAATAACCAAGAAATCATACAGTATTTATTAAAAAATTTAGAAACCTCTTCCTTAAAAAATATTTATTATATTCATAGAAAATTCAAATGTTATGAAAATGTTATAGTACATTATAAAGGTAATGAGCAAAGTCTTTTTTTAGGCTTTTTAGCTGATGTTTTAACTGATTGCATTCTTTTCTTTTACGAGCCTATCTTGCTTCGAAAAATCCTTTACTTTCACTACTTCTACTTTGATGATTTTGAAAGAAAGTTAATTGAAGAAAATTGTTATAAACAAATTATTTTAGAAGAAGATGACACATTAAAATATAGGAAAGAAGAAATTTGGTCTTGTGTACTACTCTATCTTCATGAAAATAAATCTATGATTTTAGATGGCTTTGTTACGTTCCGTTTGGAAGATTATTGCCACACCTTAGAGGAAATTGTTGACTGCGCTGTAAATGAATATGTGATAGAAAAAGAATATACTGAATTTATCAATTTATTAAAATTATATATTGATTCAAAGGAGCCTCTTTGTAATATTATTCATTTAGTATATCACAATGGAGAATCCATTTTATTAAATCAAGAGAAGAATATCATCTCGCTTGATGATAATATTTTTCATGCAAGATATTTATCTGATATATCATTTTCTTCTAATGACTATGCCTTAAATGCCTTGCTTACTTTGCTTCCAAAAAGAATTGAAATTCATTTAATTGGGTATGAAGATGAATTTATTAACACGCTAAAATTGATTTTTGGCAATCGCATCTTTATTTGCAAAGATTGCAACATTTGCCGAACCTATCGCGTTTTAAACAACGTTCATAGTTAATTTATATTTAAGGGACGGAGCATTTTCTATAACATATTTTTATAGAATTTGCTCCGTCCTAAAATTTATTATTTCATATTATCAAGTCCGCCTTCTATTTGGTACAAATTAGTATATCCTTGCTCTTGCAAAAGTTTTAAAGCTCTTTGACTTCTACTTCCAGACTGACAATAAATAATTATGGTATTTTCTTTGCTTTTTAATAATTTTTCTGCATTTCTTTCTAAATCATATAAAGGATAGTTCATGCTTCCGTCTAAATGCCCTTCTTTATATTCTTGCGGACTTCTTACATCCACTAATATAGCTTGTTTATCGTTTTTTAAAATTGTTTTTGCATTTTCATAATCTATATTATTTTCTTCACTATTTCGATATTTTCGAAAGAAATGTTTTATACTTTCATATATTTTCATATTTTCACTTCCTGTCTTATAAAATCTAATATTGTATGATACAAAAATAGACATCCTATTCTATTTTATGAAGGATGTCTATTTTTTGTTATTTTTATTACTTTTCTCTGTTATATTATTGTTGTTTTATTTTTATAGTTATTATTTATTGCTATTTTTATTATATATCGTTTATTTTCTTTATGATTCTATTTTTATACTTTAATTGTTACATAATTTTGCTATTGTTGTTAAAACGAATAACACAGCAGCTATTGGCATTGTAAATTGATTTATTGGTAATCTTGTAATAGCAAGTATTGCAAAATATAATAATTGAATTGCAACAATTCCTACTACTGTTTCTGCTAATGCTTTTGGCATACTTATTTCATTTCCTTGATGCTTATATATTGCTATATAGATGATGAAATAAACTATAACTAAAGCAAATGAAATAATAGCTGGTATGATATAAGGTTTTACAATATCTACAATGCTTACGCTTGGAACTTCTGTTACTAATATATCCTCTGTTTCATTTTCAATGCCATATTTTTCGTTTATTTTTGTATTTAAATTTTCTAATTGCTCATCTGTTATATCTTTTACACTGATAGCTACCATATCTTCGTATAATTCTACTTTTTGAATGACTATTTTTTGGTTTCCTATAATTTCTTTTACCATGTCATATATTTCTTTATTTTCGAATTCTTCTCCAATATAGATATCTACTTCTTTATGGTCGCTATATGTAAAACCAAGGTTGAAGCCCCAAATAGAAGCAACTACAATACCTATTATTATAATAAGAGCAATAATTCCGATTCCTATTTTCTTTTTCATGCTTCTTCCCTCCTTCTAATCTCTAAGCATAAGGTTTGTTATGCTTATATGATATAATAGTGCAATGGCAATTCCCCAGAATAATACTACACCTATTGAAATATCCATAAAAGTAAAGGTGATTGCAATAATTAAGGAAGGAATTAAGATAATTAGTGCATTTTTTACTACTTTTATGATTTCTTTTTGTTTTAAGATACTATTTTCGATGAAGTAGCTAATAATTACACTTAACGCTATTCCAATTAGACCTGCAATAGAGATTTCTACATTAAAGTATCTTATTGCAATTAGTAAAATGGCTATATAGCCTACAAGTGAAATGCTTGCTAAAATTCCTTTTGTTTTGTATTTAATTATGAAATAAATCATTCCAATTGCTACAATAGCTATAGCTACACTTATTGCAATTGCAATTGATTGTGATGTGATATCTGAATAGATGAATTGATTTTGATCTATTTCATATATAACTGGCATTTTACCACTATCTATTAAACTTGCTATATTTGATGCTTCTGTTAAATATTCTTGTAATTGTTCTTGTGTTGCATTTGCTGAAGAACCTACTGATAATTGTAAAATTCCATTAGTAATTTCGTTATCAAAATAGGTTGTAAGTAAAGTAGTATCGTCTAATTTAAGTGCAATTTCTTTCGTTACTGTTTCTTGAGTTTCTTCTGTTTGTTCGGTTTGGTCTGTACTTTGTGTTTCTTCAGTTTGTTGTTCATTTCCGTTTTGATTATCTTGTTCTTCTGTTGTTTCAACATAAGTATTGGTTATATTCTTGAATTTTTCGGTTCCTTCTTTATTAAATTCAAAGTTAATGAAAACAGTAACTGTTCCACTAGCATTGCTTCCATAGCCAGCACGTACTGATTTTATATCATCGTTTGTCATTAAAACTTCGTTTGTGTCGTTATCTACTATTTCAAATTTTCCTTGTGAATACATTTGCCCAACAATAACATCTGTATTTTCATTTTCTGGAACTTCTAATATAATTGTTCCATTTTCATTGCTTTGTTTAATGACATAGTCAGTTACATGCATTTTGCTTAATCTTTTTTCAACAACAGCTTTTACTTTTTCATAGTTTTCTTGCGTTAAAATTTCTTCACTATTTACCTTTTTTTCCTCTGTTCTTGCAACTTCGGTTTCAGTATCTGTAGCTGAAATAACATTTCCTTCTGCATCATATTTAATAGTTTCTTTTACTTCATCACTTACTTTTAAGACTATTTTTCTATATCCCTTTAAGTCTCTTGCAAGTTGGTATTCTGGCAAAATATTGATATATTGACCTTTGCTTTGTACAAATATACCTCCAAATGATATTATTGCTAGTAAAACAATTACTAAAATGATTAGTGTTAATTTTAAACCTTTGTACTTTTTCATTTTTATTATCTTCCTTTCTTGTCTTGCCTTCGCTATAGAATATATTTGCGAAAGGTATCAAAATTGTAATATTTTTATAGGTTATACTATAATAGTTTTGTTCCGTTAATAATTAGTTCAAACCAAATATTTAAATATTTAGCTGCATATTTGCTCATCATGGTACGATCCATAAAGATTTCAAAATAATCTAATACTGGGCAAATTGTAGTATCAATGCTTAAGTCTAGTGTAGCTATTCTTGTTTCTTTGTCAATGCTAAAATCTGCATTGGTTACGGCATAATTCACTTTGTCGTGTTTATCAAAAGTGGACATATTGGTATTTACTACCCTATCACGATGAACATCAGATTTATCTGCTAAAATTAGGGCAGCTGATATATCGCTTACAGCTGTTCCAGTTTGTTCATCGTGGTTTCCAATTGCCATCATAATTTCAGTTCTTTCTTTAACATCCATTCCCATTTCCTTTAAGATTTGGTAAGCAAGGATTGCTCCTGAGTGTGCATGGTCTACTCTATTTACGCAATTTCCAATGTCATGCATATATCCTGCTATTTTTGCAAGTTCTATTCTTTCTTTTGGATAATCTAAAGTTTCTAAGATTCTTCCTGCTCTATTAGAAACAATAGAAATATGCCTTGTAGAGTGTTCTGTATAGCCTAAAGCATTTAATTGCTTTTGCGCTCCTACAATTAACTCTTGAATTTCCTGATTGTTTTTCACTTCTTCTAAAGTTATCATCTATGTTCCTCCGTTAACTCTGCTTTATTTTATCGTAAAAACATAAAAAATTCAACCATTTTTTGTAAATTGGTTGAATTTGTTTTGTTTTTATTTTCTTATTCTCTATTTCTTCGTTTATTATACCTTAATAATTTAAGCAAAAGAAAGGGGTGTCCCAAGCGTTCCATTTTGGAACGAAAAGGGGCGTCCCTCTTGTTCAATTCAAATTTACTCCTATAATTCCTCCGAAACATTCCCGCTACAATGCTAGCTACCATCATAATAATAGTATTTATATTACAAGTAAATCCAGAGCCTGTTAAACTAGAAAGTAAGTAAATTGTAAGAATATAAATAATTCCTACAAAACCGCCATTTAATAGTCCATTCTTTTTAATTTTTAACGTGCTAATGCTACTACCAATTAAAATACTAATTGCTGTAATAACAATTAGAACAGGATTTATTATATTTTCTTGTAAATTGGTATAAGTAAGTAAAATAGCAAAAATAAATAGTAGTAATAGTGTAATAATAATAGCTGTAATACTGCCTTTTACAATACGCATTAAATTAGTTGAAAGTTCTTTTTTATCAAAGTTTCCCATTATTTTATCATTCCTTTCAATAGTGCAACCTTATTCAAATTTGTTTTTAATTTATTATATTAACCTTGTTTTTCTTTTAGAACTTTCATATAAAAAGAAGGGATGTCCCCACCGTTCCATTTTGGAACGAAAAGGGGCGTCCCTCATGTTCATTTTATCTCCAAATATCTTCGTTAATAAATTGCGTTAATGCCATAATAAAGGCTTGCTTTGTTAAATCGATTCTCGAAATTCTATCTTGTGTTAGTAGACTGATACCACCTTTTCCTGCTCTTAATTCTGTTTCGTTAAAAATTCTGTCCATTACTTTTCCTAAATCTGTTTCTATTATTTCTTTTACATACTTTTCTGGTACTGGGAATCCAGAGCTTGTACCCCAACTTTTAAAGCCATTTTTATCTTCAATCACCGCAATATTAATAATAGTCCATTCTCCTAATTGGTTCGTAATTCCAGATTCCACTGCTACATAAAAATCTGCTTCTTTTCCTTGCTCCTTTGCTATTTTTCTTACGTTTTTTACTCGGTTGCTAGCTCCCTCATAAATTTCGTTATTTACTGGTTCTTCCGAAACATCACTACTTGCCTTAATTCCTTCTATTTCAAATTCTTTAAAATATTCTGAAAAAGCTAGTTTTGCTCCTTCTATTTTCCCTGGGTTACTACTTGCTACAATGATTTTCATGTTAAATTTCATTCCTTTCTTATTTTGTTCAAAGTTACACATAATAATGAACGATTATTTCTTTCAAACTATATTACCTACTCTATGATTACTATCTTAATAATTTTTCTTTATAATATTCTACTTGCTCTACCATGTGACCAATATTGCCTTCTCCTGCATATTTTTCTATATCAAAAAAGTTTTCCTTTTTATTTATCCACTGCAAATGATTCACTTCTTCTTTTAACTCTACTTCTTTGTTTAGTTTTCCTACATACACTTCTAATTCTATATTGGAAACTTGATATTGAAAATTCATTAAATGTTTTAATTTGACATCTTTTCTGGTAATACCCGTTTCTTCTTGTAGTTCTCGGTAGGCCCCTTGTAGTTTGGTTTCACCTTCTTCTAATTTACCGCCTACTAAATTATATTTTCCTTTATAGGGTTCTTTAGCTCTTTTGCACATTAAAATATTTTCTTCGTTTGCGTCATAAATCATAATTACATTTAATTTTTTCATTCTTTTCACCTTTTTTGTTTGATTTTATCATAAGGTTGTTTTATTTACAATATTTTTTATTTTTTTGTTCATACTAATAGCAGGTGATACCAATATGAATTCTTTTTATTTATTACAAAATCCAGAAGTGTTTCAAGGAGAAAAGAAAATAAAATACACCAATTCTTATTTTGAAGGTTGGTATTTTAAGCATACTATTCAAAATAAAAGCATTTCTTTTATTCCGGGTATTCATATTGAAGAAGGAAAAAAGTCTGCTTTTATTCAAGTAATTACTAATTTTTCTTCATACTATATTTCTTATCCATTTGATGAGTTTTCTTTTTCTCATGAACCTTTCTTTATTCGTATTGGAAATAACTTCTTTTCTTTAAATGAAATAAAAATAGATTTGCAAGATACAAATATAAAAATACAAGGTGAGTTATTTTATAGTAATCACAAAAAAATAAATAAGAGCTTTCTTATGCCGAATATTATGGGACCTTTTTCTTATCTTCCTTTTATGGAATGTAACCACGCTATTTTAAGCATGAAACATGAGGTAAATGGTTTACTTATGGTAAATGAACAGCCTTATCATTTTAAAAATGGAATTGGCTATATTGAAAAAGATTGGGGAAGTTCTTTTCCTACTTCTTATGTTTGGGCACAAGCAAATGACTTTGAAAATCCAGATTGTAGTTTCTTTTTGTCTGTTGCTACTATTCCTATTTCCTGCTTTTCTTTTACTGGCTTTATTTGCTCACTTATTTTAGAGGGAAAAGAATATCGTTTTTCTACTTATAATGGTAGCAAAATTGCTAATTTTAGGACTTCTTCTCAAAATTTTAACATAGTGTTAAAACAGAAAGATTATCGTTTGCATATTTATAGTGATACTAAAAATTCTTTTTCCTTAAAAGCACCACGAGTTGGCAGTATGAATAGAGAAATTTTTGAAAGTATTGATGCTAATATTATGATTTGCTTATCTAAGCAAGATGCTATTCTTTTTGAAGGTAAAAGTAAAAATTGTGGACTTGAAATTGTGTTATAAAAAGAAGAAAAGATTGGGACGTGTCCAAATCTTTCCTTCTTTTTATCCTTATACGTCATATCTACTATTATTCAGTACTATATGATATAAAGTGCAGGACGGAAGCCGAAGCGCTCGTAAGTGCAAGTCGCAGTGTTGTAACCACGGTAGCACGCAGGGCTACCGAAGTAGGTAGTGTAGAAGCTACCACCACGAACCATGTAACTAATTTCTGATTTGTTCTCAACTTTTTCATTTGTCCACTCCCATAAGTTTCCGGCTACATCATATAGATTCTTTTGTTTTACTCCTTCTGTGCTTGCTGTGGTTCTTATGCCATAGTGGTATTGTCCGTCTGCTACGATAAAGGCATCGTTACTACCACTATCTCTTTTTACCGCTGAATATCTTCCTTGTCCTGTTACATATTGTATATGTTCGCTATCTTCTTTGTTATAATTTCCCCAGTAACTTTCTGTTGTTACAATATTGTTATTTCCGTTTGCTATAAATGTTATCATAGCATCCCACATTGTTCCTGTTACTAAGCCACTTTGTACATAGGCTGTTTGGTACATTCTATTACATAATTCTAATGCTGTAAAATAATCTGCGTGATAATATGGTATTTCTCCTGCCTTACAGGTAATATTGCCTGTTGCTGTATGATTCAATTCTTTTCTTATAGAAAATTCTTCATTTTGCATATTATTTGCTGTATTTGCTTTTGCAAAATCTACTTTTGTTGATAATTTTATATTACTCGTTCCTGCTTCATATCTTCCTATATAAAATCCACCGTATTTTTTAATTTGTGTAAGTTCTGAGTCAAGTGGTTGTTGGTCCCATTCTACGTTTGAATATTTTGTTCCATCTTCTTTTGTCCAAGTTACTTTTGTATAATCTTCTATTTTTACTGGTATCCATACAAATTGGTTTCCTTTTAATTCAGATTGTTCTACATTTACAGTTCCATCATTGTTATATGCTACTCCTGTCGGTATTCCTTCTTTTACTTCTTTAGTTTGGGTATAGTTTGCATATTTATCTTTATCTTTTGGATCATCTGATATTACTACTCCACTTTCAACTGTTCCACCTACATAGTAAAAGCCTTTTGGTACTGGAACTTTATCTCCTTCTCCTGTTGCTATCGCTCTTACACTTATTTTTTCTGTTTCATCTGTTGGTATCCACTCATTTGGCAGTTTGACCTGGGTACCTGCTGGCGTTTCTTTTGTGATTTCTGGTAAATTTTCATTATCTTTAATTTCCATTTCTAATTCTGCTAGTGCTTTTTCCTCTTCTTTTTGTGCCTCTGAAAATTTTTGTGTTGCTTCTCTTGCTTTGTTAAATAATCCATTTTCTCCTAATATTAAATTTATGCTTATACCTGCTAAAATGATTAAAATAATAATGGTTATTACAAGTGAGATTAGGGTTATTCCACTATATTCTTCAACATATTTGCTCAATTTTTCTTGAGAATTTTTGCAAATTCTTTTTATACAATTTATATTTGTCTGTTGTTTTTGATGTTTTTTCATTTGTTTTCAACTCCTCTTTTTTGTTTTATTATATAAATGTATTTGGGCTAAAGCAATAAAATAGGCAGTTTTAGTTAATAACTTTTTTACATAATTTCATTTTTAATTTACAATTGTTTTTATATTTTTCTATATATCTTAATACTCAAAAAAGGGACTGTCCCAAATGGCAATTGATTGCCAAAAAAGGGCATCCCTTCTGTTTCATCTTTTATTTAATTTTGTTAACTCTTTCTTTATTTTTTCTAATTCTTCTTTCTTTATTCCTGTTACTTCTTGTATTATTTTATCATCTAATTTTAATCCTAACATTCTTGTTATTGTTATATGAAGCATTTCTATTTTGCCTTCTATTTTGCCTTCTATTTTGCCTTCTATTTTACCCTCTTTTTTACCTTTTTTTTCACCTTCTATTTTACCTTCTTCTATTGCTTGTAATCTTACTTTTAGTCTTTCTTTTCTTTCATTTTCATGTATCCTTTCTGCTAATGTCATTGTTTTTTCCTCCTTTTTGATTTTTACTTTTTTTAATATTGTTTCTAGTTGCTCTTGCTCAATTATTCCTTCTGCTTTATATCTTATTATGTCTTTTATTTTTTCTAAATTTTTATTTTCACTTGTGTTTAATATTTCTTCTACATTTTTTATAAATTCTACTGTATTCTTGCTTTTCTCTAATAACATTACTTTTGATAATATGTTATCTTCTTGTAATAGTTCTTCTTTACTATATTTATTGATATCTACTAAACTTATTTCTTCTTTTTCTTCATACCATTTTGCTTCTTCTTTTCTCATTAATATTTCTCGAATTATTTTATCATGTTCATTATTTCTGTCGTAAATGTATTCTTCTGGTTCTTCTGCTACCATAGATTGTTTTTCTTCTGGCTCTATTAATTCATATAAATCATATAAACATATTTCTTTTTGTTCATTTAAACATTGGTATTTTCCCTTTTTTAACTCTTCTTTTTTCTGTTGAAATTCTTGATATTTTAGATAATGTTGATATGTGATTTTTAACAAATTTTACCTCCTATGTATATTATATTTGTTTTAACTATACTGTCAATATAAATTTAAAAGTTAAAATAGTTTTTAAAGTAATTTCTTCTTTTTGCCACCCATTTATCTAATTTTTCTTTTTTCTTGATTTTTTTAAGAATCAATTTTTTGATATTAATTTTTTGAACCCAATATTTTTTATATTTCTATTAAATCACATAAATAGTAAAAAAGCAAGAACTTTTCATCGCCTTTTTCTGACATATTTCTTGCTTTTATTTGTTTTTATAATAATTACTTGATATAAAGTGCAGGGCGATACCCTAAGTCCGTATTAGTTTGAGTTGCAGGTGTTCTAGCACGGAAACACGCAGGGCTCTGATTATAATAATTTTCAAAGCCACCACCTCTACGCATATAACTTTCTACTATATTATTAGATAAATCATTTGGATAAGATGCTTCTTGTGTCCACTCCCATAAATTTCCTGCTACATCATATAAGTTTTTTTGTTTTACATTTTCTGTGCTTGCTGTAGATCGTATTCCATAATGGAATTGTCCATCTGATTTTTGGAATCCTGATAGCATTCTTCCTGCTGTCGTAGAACCTTGATTATCAACTATAGCATATCTTCCTTGTCCTGCTGTATATTTTACATTTTGGTTTTCTTCTCTATAATTTCCCCAAGTACAGTTTGTTGTTACTGTAGTATCATCTCCAATAGCAATAAATTTCATCATAGCATCCCACATAGTTCCTGTTACTAGCCCACTTTGCACGTATTTTGAGCTTTCATACATTTTATTACATAAGATTAAAGCTGTAAAATAATCTGCATGGTAATATGGTATTTCCCCTGCCTTGCAAGTAATATTTCCTGTTGCTGTATTTCCTGATTCATCTCGAATAGAAAAATTAGGATTTTGCCAAGTTTTTGCATCATTTTGATTTGCAAAATCTACTTTTGTTGATAAACTAATTTCACTTGTTCCTGCTTCATATCTTCCTATATAAAAGCCACCATATTTCTCTATTTGTATTAGTTCTGATGTATGTGGTTGTGTCTCCCACGTGGCATTACTATATTCTGTATTTTCATCGCCTGTCCAAACTTCTTTCTTATAATCTTCTAATTCTACTGGTATCCATACAAATTGATTACCTAATATTACTTTTTGTTTCTCACCATCTGTTAATTGGTCTTCTGTTTTTGGTATTCCTGTTGTTAAGTCATACTCTACTCCTGCTGGTACATCTGTTGTACCTGCATATTTATTTTGGTCGTTTGGATTATCAGATATTACTACTCCACTTTCTATAGTTCCTCCTACATAGTAAAAACCGATTGGTACTGGTACTTTTTCACCATTTCCTGTTGCTATTGCTTTTACATTTGATGCTACTACTGACTTCTTTACTATGTCTCCTTTTTCAGTTTCTACATAAGCTGGTGTTGTTGTGCTCCACTTGCTTGGCAATTTTACTTCTGTCCCTGCTTCTGTATCTTCTGTATTTTCTGGCAAACCTTTACTATATTCTTCTATTTGTTTTTCTAAGTCTGCTATACTTGTTTCTTCCTCTGCTTGTGCATTTAAAAATTTTGCTTGTGCTTCTCTTGCTTTGTTAAATAATCCATTTTCTCCTAATATTAAATTTATGCTTATACCTGCTAAAATGATTAAAATAATAATGGTTATTACAAGTGAGATTAGGGTTATTCCACTATATTCTTCAATAAATTCGTTTGTATATTGTTTTTGCTGTTTTTTCATTTTTTTTCAACTCCTTATTTTTTGTTTTATTATATCGATGTATTTTTGCTAAAGCAATAAAATGAATGTTTTTAACTTATCACTTTTTTACATAACTTTAATTTTAAAAATCATTTTAACATTAAATAATCTTTCTTATTAAACTTCTTTATCAATTTTTTTACTAAATAAATTTTATAATATAAATGGCAATAAAAATTAAGACAAAAAAAGAAGGGATGTCCCCTCTGTTCCATTTTGGAACGAAAAGGGACGTCCCTCTTGTTCATGGTTTTAATTTATAGGACTCCAAGTTATATTTGAGAAAATACTAACTGTTGCCGGTGTGTTTTTTTGATAGGTACATGAGAGTTTAACTTCATAAGTATGTCCGTTTGGTAGCCTTAAAAGTCATTTGAAGTGATGGAACTCCATAATTTATAATACTACCATTGCAGGCAAAGTTTGCTCCCTTAGTTGTATCCCATAAATAAATAATTAAAAGATTGTTTGGTTCTGCATTTTCAACAGTGCACCAAGTAGATATGCTAACTAAAGTATCTTCTGTTGCAGTATAAGTAAAAAAGGAGACTTCGCTAGTACTATTTATATTTTTTTTGTGAGCATGTGAATAATTAAAATACTGAAAACTATTTAGCAAGGTATCAAACTTTTTTGAAGATTCATTTAATGCAGTTGTTAATTGAGCATTTTGGGTTTGTGCTTGTTGCAATTGTGTAGTTAAACTTGCTACTTGACTAGTTAATGAGTTTTTATTTGCTTCTAAATCTTGTAGTTTTTTCTTACTACTAGCTAATTCTGTCTCTTTTGCTTGTAATTGTTCTGTTAAACTATTTATTTGCTCATCTTTTGCTTGTATACTTCCTTCTTTTTCGGCTACTTCTTTGTTTAATGAATTGACCTCACTTTGTAAATTAGTTATTTGGTCTTGCTTACTTTTTATATCTGCTTGACCTTGTGCAACTTGTTTCGTTAATTCAGTTATTTCATTTTCTTTTTCTTGTATTTGTGATTTTCCTTGATTAACTTCTTCTTGTAATGTGCTTACTTGCTCTTGTAACACGTCTATCTGAGATTCTAACTCTTGCTTTTGCTGCTGTGAACTTTGTAATTGATTTTGTAAATCTTCTATGTTTTTTGTCAATTTATCTATAGTATCTTGCAATTCACCTACTGCTGGATAGTTAAAATTACCTTCTTGTTCCATTTGAGTATACAGTTCATTCATCCTTGTTTGTTCTTCTATTTGTGCTAATTCTATATCTTCTTTTGCTTTTTTTGCCATCGTGAATAGTCCATTTTCACCTAATACTAGGTTTATACTAACTCCTGCCAAAATAATTAAAATTACAATTGTTATAACTAACGAAATTAATGTAATTCCTTTGATATAATTTTGCTTTTCTTTCTTCATTTGTTTCCAACTCCTTGTTTTTTTGTTTTATTATATCTATGCATTTTTTGTTAAGCAATAAAATGAAGGTTTTTAACTAATAACTTTTTTACATAATAATTATGTTTTTACTACTTCTTTATATGTCATTAAGTTTCATTAGAATTAACAAATTTCTTTTTTCTTTATATATTTAGCCCTACAAAATTATCCAATAAAAAGTAGCAATTGGGGATAAGTCCCTAATTGCTACTTCTTTTTTTAATAGTCTTTCAAGTTTTCTAGTTGGATTCTTCTTTTTTCTTGTTTTTCTTGTAAATTTGCAAGCATTTCTTCGCTCATTTCATATTTGTTATTTTCCATATATTCTTGTGTATTTTCATACTTT
Organism: uncultured Clostridia bacterium; assembly: GCA_947627755.1. Classification (GTDB taxonomy): domain Bacteria; phylum Bacillota; class Clostridia; order TANB77; family CAG-508; genus UMGS1663. The sequence goes on from CANQXD010000004.1 coordinate 26,935, forward strand.
TTTTCTAAATTTTCAATTTGTTCTTCTCTTGTTTGAATATCGGCATTTCCATTTAATTTTTCTCTTAAATCATCTATTTGTTCTTCACGAATTTCTTGAATTTCGCGTGCATGGTCTTTATTATCTTGATTTCCAATATGAGAATATTGCTCTAAATGTCGTTCTGTTCTTGTATGATTTTCCACTAAATTGATTAAATTATCAATTTGTCTATCTTTTTTGTTTTGTTCGTCAAAATTTTCCATGATAAAAAATCCTCCTTTTGAAATACTATAATTATAGCATTCGTTATTTTTAAATTTTTATAAGTGAGAATTTTTTGAAATTTGGAAAGATTTTTGACACGTCCCAAATCTTTCCTACCATCTAAAATGTCCTGAAATTTTTTCAAAATGTTCATTTAAATATTCTAAGGCATCTTCTTCTCTTAAAGGTTGCCCACTATTATGAATTAAATAAGGAACTCCCTTTTTATTTCTTTTATCAGATATTATGCCAATATGGGAAGTTCCAAAAGTAACAATATCCCCCGGTTGCCATTCTTCAATTTTGCTTAAATCTGTAGTTAAATTTTTTGCATTTCTTTCAAAAAAGATTTTCAAATTTCCTACTCTGCGAAAATCTATGTTAGGATCTGGCTTGTTTTCTACTCTAGGATACAATTCTACATTATTTTTAATATCTTCATCTACCATATCTTTTAGACTATACCCTGCATTCTTAAAAGCTCTCCAAATAACATCTGTGCAAACACCTTCTTCGTCTGGTGGATAGCCACCTGCATAATAGGCACTTTTATACTTTGGCGCTCTTTTTGCTTCTTCTTTGGCTCCTAATAAAATATCTGTATAATCATCAATGCCATTATTGTTATAATCTGTATCACTCTTTATAGTCTGGATTCCAAAATCTTCTGCACTATAAAATTCTTTATTCTTCTCATAAAAAATAATACCAAATATTGAAGCACACAATGCTAAAATTATAATAGTAGTTATAATAAAAAATTTTTTCATTTTAATAACATTCCTTTCCTTGTTGTCTCTTACTAATAATTATACATAAGAAAAGAATATAAACTATGAAATTTATAAAATCTTAAGAAAAACTATTGCTTTTATAAATAAAAAGATTTATAATGAATATACTAATATTGATAAAATATTTTATCAAAAAACTAGGTTAACACTAACCTTTGACTCAGTTCATAAACAAGTGTGTTTTAACATTAGGTTAGATATGAGCCTTTAGGATGAAATCCTATAAACGAATATCCTTTTGAACATTAGGTTAGAAACGAGCCTTTAGTTTTACTATAAACGAGTTTCCAAAAAAATTATGGGGGTACTAAAAAGTATCCCCTATTTTTGTGAAAGGATATGTATATGAAAAATAGTAAAAAATTAAAAATAAAAAAATTAAATTTCTATATTATTGACAATGACTATATAGATTTTTTAAGTAAATTTGAGAACCACATTGCTTATAATAAAAATGAGAAAAGACCTTATATTGGAGTAGTTCTTGTAATAAAAGAACATTATTATTTTGCTCCTTTGTTTTCTCCAAAGAAAAAACACAAAACTTATAAAAATAATTTAACTTTCTTTAAAATTATAAATGAAAAGACAAAAAATAATTTAGGAATTATAAGGTTTTCAGATATGATTCCAGTACCAGAAGATTGTGTGTATTTATTAGATATGAAAAGTAAAAGTTATGGATATAAAAGGCTTTTATCTGAACAATATTCCTATATAAATAAGCCTAACAATAGACAAAAAATTATAGAAAAAGCAGAAAAAATCTATCATATAGTTACCAATAATAAAAATAGCAAAGTATCAAAATTTTATAAAGATTTAAGTTGCAATTTTAAATTATTAGAAGAAAAGTGTTTAGAGTACAAAATTAAACAAACAAAGGTATAAATTTTTTAATCATTTTATACCTCTGTTATTACTAATGAAACAAAAGGGATAGATGGTGCAAATGGAAACGTCCCTAAAGGTACTTTTTGTATTTTTGTTGTGCAAAGATAATGCTAAAGAAGATTGTAGCACATAGTGAAATGCTGGTAATTCCAATTAGTGCAATATCTAGCCAAGTTTCTAAAGGCTTACCTAGCACAAAAGATTCTTGTCCTGATTGGCTTTGTACTACTTCTTGCTGTATTTCATGCTCATTTTCATATTGTTCTTTATTTTGTTCTATTTCATTTTTACTATTAAAATTGCTATCTATTTCTTGGTTTTCTTTGTCGCTTTTCGATGGCTGTTGCTCTATTGCCTCACTATCTAGTCTGTCGTTTTCCGATTTGCTAGAAGAAGTTGTAGAATCTATTATAGTGTTTGCTTCTATTTCTTCGCTTTGCGCCATATTAGCACTTCTTTTTTTGCCACCTAGTAATTTACTAACACATATTGTTGCCGTTACAATAAATAGCGATAAATTTCCTATTAGTAATTTTAAACTATGAAGTGATTTATAATATTTCCATTGTACTGTTCCGATTGGCATATTTAAAAGTTTGGCAATTTCTTTAAAAGATAGTCCTATTTCTACTTTTAACGAAATAATTTGTTTTTCTTTTTGCTCTAACGAAGAAATGATATTTTGGTAAGTGTTTTTTCCTACTATTTCCTCTATGGTATCTTCTTTGCCTTTTTCTTCAATTTCTTCTATTTGAAGCGTTTCCTTATTTTTTCGTAAATACGAAATTGCTTCATTTTTTGTTACGGAGTAAAGCCAGCTTGCTTCATAGTTACTTGGAAGTTTTTCTTTTGAAAGATTTCCTATTTTGATAAATACATTTTGCATGATATCTTCTGCATTTTCCTTGTTTTTTAAAATAGAAAATGCAATTTGGTACACTAAGGAAGAATACTTTTGGTATAATTCTTCATAGGCTGTTTTATCTTCTTCTTTTAGTTTTTCAAATAATGTATGTAATTCTTGTTCATTTATTTTACTCATTTTTTACTCCATTCTTTCGATATCATAAGAAATATATCAACTTTTGAAAATAACTTTCTAAATAGTTAACTTATGGTTAATTGCTATTTGTTTTAAGTATTTATCAATTTCCTTATAATTTGGAATATATTTTTCCACTAATGTATAAAAATCTTTGCTGTGATTTGGATGAACAATGTGGCATAACTCGTGCACAATAATAGCATCTACCGCTTCTTCTTTTAACATAACCAAACGGCTACTAAAATGTAGAGCTTTTGTTTTAGGTATGCAACTTCCATATTTGGTTTTCGCATCTCTTACCTGCACACTATTATATGAAATATTTGTTTTTTTACTCCAATATGGTAGTTTTTCTTGTAACATAAACTCTGTATTTTCTTTAAAAAGTTTTCTTACTGCTTGTTTTATATAAGCATTTTCTTCTTCCTTTTGAATTTGCTTTGGAAGAAGAATTCGAAATATTTTACTTTCCTTTTCAAGTCTTACCCTTATAATATCTTTATTATGATAAGATTTATCAATTTTATATTCCTCTCCGTGATATAGAATGGTTTGACCAGTTTGCCATCTTCCCTCTTTTTGACGCTTTATCTCTTCCATATTTTTGTATTTTTCATAAATTTTTTCTTCATTTATTTGAAGAAAAGCATCTACTTCTATTTTTGGCACATAAAATGGCTTGGTTACAACTATTCCATCCTCTTTAAATAATATCTTCATCGTTTTAGCTGTTTTATAATTTTTTATACAAAGTGGAACTTCTATTTCTTTTATTTTTAATATATATTGCATTTTGATTCTTCTCTTTTCTTTTTTCTTTATCCTAACATACCCTTTCTTATTTTTCAAGATTACTATTTTGGACAGGTTTATATAGCAATATCTAAATAATTATCCTCCGGCTTAGCTAGAAGTATATAAACAATAAAAGATGCATATAAAATTTATATGCATCTTTATTGTTTAGAGAAACTTTTAATTAATAACAATGAAATTGTTTTGCCGCTTCTATTGATTCCTGCTCTACTATTGCATTTTGTTGTAATTTTTGCCTAATGCTAGCATCCAGCTTGCTTATTTCTGCCGCAGATACTTCATAAACAATTTGAGTTTCTTTTATCCATTGTAAAATTGATGAATTATCTGTAGCAGTTTTTACAGCAGGCATATAATTTAATTTTGCTTTCCTTATACCTGATTTCTTACTTTCCTCGTACATAGCCATCAATTTTCTTTCTTCGCATTTTAGCAACTCGTGCTCTAATGTATATTCAAGTAGTTTGCAAGCTAAATTTTCTTCACAATTTTTTGACTTTATAAAGTCTAAGAAACGCATTTTAAAGATATTTAGATTTTCTGAAGTCAATAGCGTATTTTTCTCCATCCAATCAGATTGGGCATCAAAAAATTCACGCAATAAATTTCTATCTTCCTGTTTTAATTTCATAGTAGTTACCTCCTTGCCAGTTGGCTTTTCTTTGCTTGTTAATAGTTACTCTATTAAAACTCCTTTGATGCTATATTAGGAGATGATATAATTTAAAACTGAACATATTTTATCATGTTTTATGTGAAATTGCAAGAAAAATACTTAATTCTATGCATATTCCTATTGAAATTTTTTCAAAATTATGTTATATTTATTGTATTATAATTGCTAAGTGCAATTTGCAACTATTCACCTTATTTAAATATTTTTATGGAGGTATCTTTATGAAAACAAAAAAAATCTATGGTATTTGTACCACCGATGATGAACGTTCCTCTAGCATTAAATGCTATTGTGCTACAAAAGCAATTGCTAAGCGGGAATTAAAAAATTATCGTGATTTTTTTGCAAGTAAGCCACCAAATCCGGATGCAAAACATATTATTCCTATCGATTTAATTATTGAGTAATCACGAAATAACGACCAGTAAAATTTACTGGTCGTTTTGTTTGTTTTATGCTGTTTCTTCTGTTCGATTCGTATTTTTTCTTTGTGGTTTTGATGTTTTATTTTTGATTAGTTCTTTTTTATCATTGATAACTAATTTTGGTGCTTTCTTTTCTAGCACTGTTTCTTTTGTTACAATACATTTTTCTATTCTTGGGTTAGATGGAATGTCAAACATAATGTCTCTCATTATTTCTTCTATAATAGAACGTAAGCCTCTTGCTCCTGTTTTTCTTTCTAAAGCTTTATCTACAATAGCTTCTAATGCTTCTTGTTCAAATTCTAGTTCTACATTGTCTAACTCTAGTAATTTTTGATATTGTTTTACTAACGCATTTTTTGGTTTTGTTACAATGTCTATTAAAGCATTTCTATCTAATTCTCTTAATGTTGCTACAATTGGAAGTCTTCCTACAAACTCTGGAATTAAACCAAATTTTAATAAATCTTGTGGTAATAATTGTTCATAGATTTTGTATTTATGAATTTATTTTTGACTTTGTACATTAGCACCAAATCCAATTGCTTTCTTGCCTGTACGTTCATTGATGATTTTGTCTAGTCCTTCAAATGCACCACCACATATAAATAAAATGTTTTCTGTGTTAATTTGTATTAACTCTTGATGTGGATGTTTTCTTCCGCCTTGTGGTGGAACAGAAGCAATGGTTCCTTCTACAATTTTAAGTAATGCTTGTTGCACACCTTCACCACTTACATCTCTTGTAATGGATGGATTTTCTGACTTTCTTGTGATTTTATCGATTTCATCTATATATATGATACCCTTTTCTGCCTTTTCAATGTCATAGTCTGCATTTTGAATTAGTTTTAATAAAATGTTTTCTACGTCTTCTCCTACATAGCCTGCTTCTGTTAAGGTTGTGGCATCTGCAATCGCAAATGGAACTTGCAAAATTCTAGCAAGAGTTTGTGCAAGCAAGGTTTTTCCACATCCTGTTGGTCCTAGTAGTAAAACATTACTTTTTTGAATTTCTACATCTTCTTTATTTTTCTGTGGATGGTTAATTCTTTTATAGTGATTATATACGGCAACTGCTAATGTTTTTTTAGCATCTTCTTGCCCTATTACATAACTATCTAATACCTTTTTTATTTCTTCTGGACTTGGTAATTTATTATTTTCTTTATTTAATGTGTAGCTAAAGTCTGCTTCTTCATAAGAATCATCTTCTAAAATATTAGTACATACTTTGATACATTCATCACAAATAAATACTCCTGGTCCTGCAATAATTCTCTCTACTGCATCTTGTGATTTTCCACAAAATGAGCATCTTATATTTTTATCTGTCTTGGTCATTTTCTTCTCCCTTTTTTATCTATTATTCTTTTATTCTATATTGTATTCTTCCGTTTTAGTATGGTTCTTATTTTGTTTTTTATTCTTGATTTTATTTATGTTTTAGTTATTTAATTCTAGCTATTCATATTTTAAATATTTATGTTTTAGCTATTTATGTTATATTCAATTTTATCTATGTTAATATACTATGGTCTTTTTTCCATAATGCCATCGATTAAGCCATATTTTAAAGCTTCTTCTGCTGTCATGTAATTATCTCTTTCTGTATCTTTTTCAATGGTTTCTAGTGGTTGACCTGTTCTTGCACTTAATAATTTATTTAATTTTTCTCTTGTTTTTACCATGTGGTCTGCATGAATTTTAATTTCTGTTGTTTGTCCTGAAAGTCCATTTCCTCCAATTAATGGTTGATGAATTAGAATTTCTGCGTTTGGTGTTGCAAATCTTTTTCCTTTTTCACCAGAAGCAAGTAATACTGCTCCCATACTTGCTGCCATACCAATACAAATGGTAGATACTGGACATTTAATGTAATTCATAGTGTCTACAATTCCCATTCCGTCTGTAATAGAACCTCCTGGGCTATTGATATATAAAGAAATTTCTTTGTCTGGGTCTTCTGATTCTAAGAATAATAATTGGGCAATGACTAAACTTGCTGATGTTGGGTTAACATCTTCTCCTAAAAATATAATTCTGTCTTTTAATAATCTTGAGAAAATATCATAAGATCTTTCTCCTTTGGCTGTTTGTTCAATAACATAAGGTACTAAACTGTTCTTTTCTAACATATTTTTATCCTCCTATAAATTTAATATTTTTGCTTTATCCAAAGTATATATATTCTATTTTTTTCGTTCGTCCCAACATCGAATAGTCTATAAATAAATTTTTGCTAACGCTAAAAATTTATTAACAGACTATATCTTGTCGGTCTTTAGCACAAGCTCACTTCAAAATAGAATATATATACTTTGGATATTAAAATATTTTATAATTAAGCATAAAAAGCTAGCGGTAAATACGATTTATTTTAAAAATACAGATTCACCCCTAACTTTTCCCCTTTTTATTTTATTTTTGCATTTTCTACAATAAAATGAATTGCTTTTTCTGTTTTTACAGATTCTGCTATGTATGTTTTTAAGCTTTCATTTTGTTCTAATTCTTTGGCATCTCTTCCATAAGTTTGAGCCATTTCTTCTATTTTTGCTTTTATTTCTTCTTCAGATGCTTCTATGTTTTCTGCCTTTACAATTGCTTCTAATACTAATTTTGTTTTTACTTGTTTTAATGCTTGTTCTTCCATTTCTTTTCTAAGGTCTGCTTCTGTTTTGTTCATCATTTTAAGATATTGTTCAAAGTTTAAACTTTGGTATGCTAATCTTTGTTCAATGTCTCTAATCATGTTGTCTGTTTCAGTTTCTACCATGCCAGATGGAATATCAATTTCGGTATTGTCGCATACTGTTTTGATGGCTTCCTCTTCTGTTTCGTATTCTGCTTTATGTTTGTTTTCGTGTTCTAATTTTTCTTTAATAGAAGCTTTTAATTCTTTGATTGTGTCAAATTCACTAACATCTTTTGCAAATTCATCATCTGCCTCTGGTAGTTCTTTTTTCTTAATTTCATGTAATTTTACTTTGAATACAGCTGGTTTTCCTGCTAAATCTTTTGAAAAATATTCTTCTGGGAAAGTAACATTGATGTCTTTTTCTTCTCCTATTTTCATACCAATAATTTGGTCTTCAAAACCTGGAATGAAAGTATTGCTTCCAATTACTAATTCGTGGTTTTCTGCTTTTCCACCTTCAAAAGCAACGCCATCTGAAAATCCTTCAAAATCGATAATAGTAGTATCGCCACTTTCTACTGGTCTATCTTCTACATTGATAAGTCTTGCATTTCTTTCTTGCATATGGTAAATTTCGTGGTCAATGTCTTTGTCCTCTACATTATACTCTACTTTTTTAAGGTTTATACCCTTGTATTTTCCAAGAGTTACTTCTGGTTTTGTTTGTACTACAGCAGTGAAAACAAGGTCTTTTCCTTTTTCCATTTGCGTAATATCAATATCAGGTCTGCTTACGGCTTCAATTCCTGCTTCTTTTAATTCTTTTTCATATACTTCTGGAACTACTTCGTTGAAAGCATCTTCATAAAAGATTTGTGCGCCATATTGTTTTTCTACGATTTTATATGGTGCCTTTCCTTTTCTAAAGCCTGGAATATTAAAATATTTTGCACTTTTTGCATATACTTTTTGAATGGCCTCTTCAAATTTAGAAGCTTCAATGCAAAAGCTTAATTTTACTTCATTGTTTTTGTCTGTTTTTTCTACTTTGATACTCATTTTTTCTTCTTCCTTTCATTGCTATCAAAATTTGCTTATTTATTATATCACATTTTTTCAAAATAGCAAGTCCTAAAAGTGAATTTTTTTCCTGTTTATAGATAAAATAATAAGCATTTTTTATATCATTTCAATAACATAATAATAGAACCTTATATAAAAAATAAAAGGTTCCTCAAATTGAAGAACCTCTTATTTACTTTTATACTATCTTTTTTATTTTATAGTACAAATTTTTAAATAGAACATACAACCCAACCAGTAGCGTGATTAAAAATACAATTAGGTAAGAAATCATTAGTAATATTTGTTAGGTTAGGATAATCATCATAGCCTGCTCCTACACATATAAAAATATCAAATTCGCCATCTTTTTGAGTAATTTTTCCATTATTACCTAAATCATACCATTGTCCAATTTGCCGACTACCAGTAGGTTCTAGAGCTACGTGAGTACACTTGGGATTATAGAAATTTCCTAAATCCTTACTATTGTCGCATACCATTTTCCATGATTTACGAGTAGAATATCCTCTCTCTTCCATTAGGTATTTAATGAGTAATGCGAGAAAAACTATTCTCTCTTTTGTAAAACCTAGTCGACTTTCTTTTTCCGGTAAAAACATTTTTGCTTTTTCCTGCCATGATTTTGCCGATAAAATGAAATCTGTCATTATTCCTGCTTTATAATAGATATTTCCATCCTCTCCAATAGCAGGATCCATACTTTGTGCACGAAAATCCTCCAAGCCTGAATTAATGGCATATATTACTCTTTCCTTAAAAATTTTTTGTCTTTTTGTATTAGGCTTATATTGAAGAAATTTATCACTTAAAGAAAGAGAACTTGCCTTGACTATAGGAAAATATTTATCTAACCATTCTTTTGTGCCTTTGATTTCTTCAAGGTTAGTTTCTGCACCTGGACATTCATTTCTTTCTGTTGCTTTTTGAATAGAATTGGGAACTTGTTTTTTCATAATGTTATAACTTTCTTCTACTAATGTGCATTTTTCATTTTTCCATGCCTCCACCTCATAGTAAATTTCAATGTTTCTTCCTACTACTTCAGTCCGAATGTTTTTTGCTTCCTTTGGAAGGTTTAAACATTGTTTTATTATTGTTCTATTCATGCTTTTCCCTCCTAAAAATTATTTTAATAAGGTTTTCATGTTTCTTTGCTATATCTGATGTTTTATATCTTATCATATTTTACATAATTTTTCAAGTGTTTTTATTTATTTTTCTTCTTGCTCTGCTTGTTTTATTTTTGGAATTTTAGTTAACCATGCAAAGTCTTTTCTTTGTTTTGCTTTTTCTGCTAATTCTTTTAATTTTTTTGCCGCTTCTTGATGTTTTTCTTCATATTTTTTGGCATCTTCACTAATGATATAACCTTTTAAATACTTTTCATACGTGTCTAGCATTCCTATTTCATACACATTGGTATTAGATAAAAATTTGCTTAATTCTGGAACTTCTCTTTCTAAAAATTCTCTAAATTCAAGTAAGCTCAATCTATCGCATACCCTATTTTCTCTTGGTTTAATTTCAATGGTTCCTACATTGCCAAACATTTCATAAATTTCATTGTGGTAATTAGCATTATTAAAGGAAATATCAATTAAAACGCCATTGATATCTATAGTATATAAATACCTTACATTCATTACGTCTAACACTGGTGATATATCTTCCTTTTGTAATCCTATTGCAGTTAAAAATTCTGCATAATCTTCTATTTTTGTACTATCTCCAATTTCTTCTTCTTTTCTTCGAACTGTGAAATTGCTTTGCCCTTCTTTTTGATATGTTTTATAAGTAGCTCTTCTTGCTTTAAAGCTGTATGTTTCCTCTACCCCATGGAAAGTAGTGCCTGTTCTAATTCGAAATGCCTTTTTATTTTCTAATAATGCATAGTTATCTATATTATCATAATAAACGTCGTTTGACATATATTTTGCACTATCTACAATTTTATATTGCTGTGCAATTTTTTGCTTAATTTGTTCACCTTTTACACTACCTTCTGTTAAAACGTAACGAAGTTCAAACTCATCTTTTGCCTTAGTTACTGTACTGATAACTTCCTCAATGGTTCTTTGATATTTTTGTTCAAATTCTTCTTGTGAAATGCCTAATTCTAGACGTAACATTTCCATACTAATAGCTGTTACCTTTTTAGAAAAAGGTTCTAGTTTAATTAGATCTTGCTGAATGTCTTGATAATCTTCAATTCCATTACGTGTAATTACATTGATATTATCATTTTCATTGGATTTGTATGGTTTGATTGGTCTTTCTTCTACTACTAATCCTTTTGTATTTTCCGGAATTTCAGGAATCGATTTATGTAATAAATAGCGAATATAGTTTTCTTTTTTATCTGTATTTAATACTTGATAAGTTCTGGTCATTTGCGTAATATCACATAGTTGTTTTAACGTTTCATTTTTCGTTTGATTTTTTATTTTTTCTAAAGCATCATTTAAAGGTGTTTCGGTAATGGTCATATATTCTTGTATGGTAAAGGATGCTTTACGATTCGTTAAAAAAGTTTGCACAATTGGACTAATATCACTTGGGATTTCTTCTTTATGCTCTCGTAATTCTTCTAATAAACATTTTAAAACGTGGTCTCCTATCATAGATGGAGCGCAAAAGTAGATATCGCGATAATTTCTTGCTCTTTCTAAAATGGCCATATCCACTAATATTTTCTTTTCTTCAGGAATAGCAACTATAATTTTATCTACATCTAGAACAAATTCAAAACTTGCAATTAGTTCATCTACCTGCGTTAAAACCTTATACCCTGCTTTTTTAGAGTTTCTTACTAAATAATCTAATCTGTCGGCATCAATATTATTGGAAATAAGAGAAGCAAGTAAATCTTCTAAATGAACTGTTCCTTTTTCTATTTTTACATCAGAAAGTGGCTTATCTTGTTTTTTGTGTTCATAAACTCGCTCTAAAAATTCTCCTACCTTATTTGTAAATTCTTTTCCATAAAATGCTTTTAAAATTTGATGGATTTGCGTATTTTCATCTTTTACAATATCAATACTTCTTCTTTCATGAGAATACCCTGTCATTTTTTCTAGCGTATGAGAATACGCGCCATGTCCAATATCGTGAAGAAGCATAGCAATTTTGGCAATTTCTTTTTCTTCTTCGTTTACTTGAATGCCTTGCATAGCAAGCTTATTCTCAATATTTTGAATAATTTTGCACATTAAATGGTAAGAGCCTACACTGTGGTCATACCTTGTTTCATTTTTCATATCTGGGTATTGTAAATAAGAAGTTCCTGTTTGCACAATATCTTTTAGTCTTTGAAAATCCTCACTTTGTACTAACTCTTTATAAACTCCCTCTAAAGTAATATTTCCATGTACTTCATCTTTTATAATAAATTGTTCACTCATATATTTCTACATCCTTTTTTATCTATCTCACTCCTTTTTGAGTACCTTTGGGGACGTTTCCTTTTGGTACATCTGTCCCTTTTGGTAACTTTTTTAATTAAATAGTGAGATTTGTTTATTTTTGATATTAGTGCCTAAAATTACACCAAAAAATAAAATTTAATATATATTTTCTCTAATTTGCTTCCAATATCTTATCAATGTACCTTTAGGAAACGTCCCCAAAGGTACAATTTTCTTTTCCTACGATTTCTTGCAATTCTTCTAGTGTGTTTCCATTTAAGAAAATTCCCCCTGCTGGCATTTTCTTTTCTCCATTTATAATTTGCACAGGTGCATTGTTCTTATCCCCCATAAAGAATTTTAAGGCTCCTCTCAATTTATCCTTTTGTTCTTCAGTTAAGTTGGTAATATTTATTTCTAAAATTTTTCTTGTTGTCATATTTTCCGATGTACCAAAAGGGACAGATGTCTCTTTAGGAAACGTCCCCAAAGGGACACCCAAAGGTACAATTTTGTTTGATATGATGGTTACGTTTTGGTCTTCTTCTCTGATGCTTAAGCGGCCTTCGACTAGCACTACGTTGTCCTCCATTAAGGTAGCTCCTGCAGATTGATATGCATTTTCAAAGACGATTATTTCCATACTTCCGTACAAGTCTTCCATACTAACAAAGGCCATGATTTTGTTGTTTTTGGTGTATTTCTTTTTAATGCTATTGATGATTCCTGCAAATTTGACGTTTTGTCCATCTTGGAATGGGAATCTTCCTGTTTCTTCTAATTCGTCTAGTCCTTCTCTTATGGCTAGTGTGTTAATGTTGGTTAACATTTCGATTTGTTCTTTTAGCCCTGCTAATGGGTGTCCTGAAATGTATAGTCCAAGCATTTCTTTTTCCATAGATAGTATTTCTTTTTCTGAATATTCTTTTAATGTATGATAGTTATATTTTAGTTTTTCTAATTCACTTGCTTGTTGATTTTCCGTACTAAATGTGCTAGACTCACCATCTTTGTTTACTAAGCCACCAAATCCTCCTAGGTCAAACATAGAAACTTGTCCTTTGAAGTTCTTTTTAGAAGCATCTGAAATAGAGTCTAGTATTTCTTCAAAGGATGCCATTAAAGTGCTTCTGGTTTGTTCAAATTCATCAAAACATCCTGCTTTTATTAAACTTTCAATACATTTTTTATTAACTGCTTCTTCGTGAATTCTTTCACAAAAGTCAGTAAAGCTTTTATATTCTCCATTTTTTCTTCTTTCTTCTACTATGGCATCTACAGCGGAAGTTCCTACATTTTTAATGCTTCCCATACCAAATCGTATTTTTCCATTGTCAACTGTAAATTTGGTATAACTTTTGTTGATGTCTGGCTTTAATATTTCAATGTTTAGACGTTTACATTCTTCTATGTAATATGGCACTTTTCCTAAGTTTCCTAAAAAGCTATTTAAGGTAGCTGCCATAAATTCTTCTGGATAGTATGCTTTTAAGTATGCAGTTTGGTAAGAAACTACGGAATATGCTGCTGCGTGTGATTTGTTGAATGCGTATTTTGCAAATTCTGCCATTTCATCAAATATGGTATTAGCACTTTTTTCATCTATTCCATTTCTTACACAACCTGGAACTACTACGTTTCCTTCTTCGTCTACTTGCCCATGTATGAATATTTCTCTTTCTTTTGCCATTACATCTAGCTTTTTCTTACCCATGGCACGACGTACTAAGTCTGCTCTACCTAAAGAATAGCCTGCTAAGTCACGCACAATTTGCATTACTTGTTCTTGGTAAACCATACAACCATAGGTTACTTCTAGTATTGGCTTTAAAGATGGATGGGTGTAAACCGCATGCTCTGGATCTTTTTTATTGGCAATATATCTTGGAATTTGGTCCATTGGTCCTGGTCTATATAAAGATACCCCTGCAATGATATCCTCCAAACTATCTGGCTTTAATTCTTTCATGAAGTTTGTCATTCCTTGGCTTTCAAATTGGAAAATGCCTACGGAATTGCCTTCTTGCCATAGTTTAAATACTTTTGGATCATTCATATTTTTATCAAATACGACATCAATATTTCTATTCTTTTTAACTAAATCTATGGTATCTTGAATAACTGTTAGTGTTCTTAGTCCTAAAAAGTCCATTTTTAAAAGACCTAGTTCTTCTAGGGTGGTCATAATAAATTGTGTAGAAATGGTTCCTTCTCTTACATATAAAGGAACGTAGGTATCAACTGGCTCTTTTGTAATAACAATACCACAGGCATGTGTAGATGCTTGTCGTGGCATTCCTTCTAAGGCCATAGCAATATCTAGGAGTTTTTTGATTTCGGCATCGTTTTCATATAAATCTCGTAGCTCTTTATTTTGTTCCATTGCTTTTTTTATGGTAATGTGAATTTCATTTGGAATCATTCTTGCTAGTTTATCTGCTTCTGCATAAGGAACATCTAACACTCTTGCGACGTCTCGAATGACCATTTTAGCAGCCATAGTTCCAAAGGTAATAATTTGCGATACATGGTCATAGCCATATTTTTGACACACATATTCAATAACTTTGTCTCTTTTTTCATAGCAAAAGTCAACGTCAAAGTCAGGCATGCTAATTCTTTCTGGGTTTAAGAAACGCTCAAATAGTAGATTGTATTTTAGTGGATCTATATCTGTAATTCCAATTGCGTAGGCTACAATGGAGCCTGCTCCTGAACCACGTCCTGGTCCTACTGGAATATCATGAGTTTTAGCAAAATTGATATAGTCCCATACAATTAAGAAATAATCTACATATCCCATTTTTTGAATAACGCCTAATTCATATTCTGCTCTTTTTCTAATTTCTTCGGAAAGTCCTTCGTAAGTGTCATTTTCTTTTCCATAACGCTTTATTAGTCCTTCTTTTGTTAAATGTTCTATATAATCATAGTGAGTTTCAAAACCTTCTGGTACATCATAATTAGGAAGAATGGTATGTCCAAATTCAAATTCTACGTTGCATTTTTCTGCAATTTTTACAGTATTTTCAATTGCTTCTGGCACATTTGAAAAATAATCACTCATTTCTTCTGGTGATTTAATGTATAATTCATCTGTATCAAAACGCATTCTATCTTCATCTGACATTTTTTTGCCTGTTTGAATGCATAATAATACTTCATGGTTATATGCATCTTCTCTTCTTGAATAATGTGCATCGTTTGTTGCAACAAGTGGAATGTCTAGTTCTTTTGATAATTCTATTAACTTTTGATTAACTAAAATTTGCTCTTTTACACCATTGTTTTGAATTTCTAAATAATAGTCATCTTTGAATAGGTCTTTAAACCACAAAGCTACTCTTTTGGCTTCTTCCATATCATTATTTAAAATTGCTTGGTTGACTTCTCCGGCTAAACAAGCACTACAACATACTAACCCTTCATGATATTTGGTTAGTATTTCTTTATCGATACGAGGTTTATAGTAAAAACCTTCTGTGTAACTTAAGGAAACTAATTTAGATAGATTTTGGTATCCTTGCTTGTCTTTTGCAAGTAAAATTAAGTGATTATATTTGCTATCTATATTAGGATCTTTGTCATGTCTTGTTCTAGGTGCTACATACACCTCACACCCAATAATTGGCTTTACTCCGTTTGCTTTGCAAGCTTTATAAAAGTCAATAACACCAAACATGGCGCCATGGTCAGTAATGGCAATGGCATCCATTCCAAGTTCTTTGGCTATGACTGGAATATCTTTTATTCTGTTGGCTCCATCTAGTAAACTAAATTCACTATGGATATGTAAATGAACAAATTTCGACATATTTTTTCCTTTCTCTTGTTTTTCTTAGTTAGTAAGGGCTGTTACAAATTGTCCCAAATTAGAATCAATTGGGCAATTTGTGTTATTTACAATTTAAGTAAATGGAATAGTACAAATTGTTTCTTAACGAGGACCTAAAGTTCCAAACCATAAAGTCATTAATATTAGTGTTCCATAGATAATAACTTGAGTAAGTGCATAAGTTGCATAAAAGGAAATTCCAAGTATTAAACTTAGTACCCTTATAAAATGAACATGTATTCCATCTACTCCTGATTGCAGTGTTTTTTGCTTTTTATCAATTATTTCAGAGCTTGGAATCATATAAATTTCCGATAATTTATAAATCATATCTAAGTCTGGAAATTCTAAATCACGTTCCCATTTTTTTATATTAATTTTTTGTACATTTATCATATTGATTTTTTCTACTAAGTCTTCTTCTGTAAGGTCATGCTGTTTTCTTGTTTCATATAGCCATTGACCAAAATCAATATAATCTTTATCCCTTTTCTTTTTCATTTCAACTTTATCTCCTGTATTATTCTTTTAAGGGGCGGTACAAATTGTCCCGTTTGTCTCAATTTGGGACTGTCCCTAATTGCTACCAAGTATTCTTGCCATTTGAACACCAGAAGCAGATGCCATCATTAAGCCTCTTGTCATTCCTCCACCATCTCCAATTGAATATAAGCCTTTAATGCTAGTTTCAAAATTTTTATCAATTACTACTTGATTGCTATAAAATTTAATTTCTGGTGCATATAGTAAGTTTTCTGGGTTAGCAAATCCTTCTACTACTTTATCCATTTCACGAATGAATTGTAAAATATCTGTCATTGTTCTATATCCTAATGCAAACGTAATATCTCCTGCTACTGCCGATTTTAAAGTAGGAACAATTTTATTGTTTTTTAGTTCCTCGTCCCATGTTCTTTTTCCTCTATAAATATCTCCTAAACGTTGAACTAATACGTTTCCATTTCCTAACTCATTTAAATTTTTTGCTACATTTCTACCATATTCTATTGGTTTATCAAATGGATAATTGAAATGATGTGATACTAAAATGGCTAAATTGGTATTTGTGCTTTTCTTATCTTTATATGAATGTCCATTTACTAATGTTAAGTTGTTATCATATACTTCAGAAGAAACAAATCCACTTGGATTTTGGCAGAAAGTTCTTACTTTATCGCCATAAGGCGCTGGTCTTCCAATAAATTTTCCCTCGTACATATATGTATTTATTTTTTGCATTACTTCGTCAGATAGTTCATATCTTACTCCAATATCAACAACTCCGGCTTCTGTTTTTATATTATGCTTTTCGCACATATTTACAAGCCAATTTGCTCCTTTTCTTCCTACTGCAATTACTACATTTTCTCCATAAATTTCTTCTACTTCTGACTCTTGTGCTTTTGCACTTCTTACTTTTACCCCTTTTGCTACACCATTTTCAATAATTAAGTCTTCTACAATGGTTTCAAATTTTAAATCAATTTTATTTTCTTCTAAATAATCTTCTAGTTTCTTATATAATTCATGTGCTTTTTCAGTTCCTAAATGGCGAATTGGAATATCAATTAAAGTAAGTCCTTGCTTTTTTGCTTTTTTCTTAATTTCATTTACTTCTTCTTTATGTTCGGTTCCTTCTAATTTGGTATCTGCGCCAAAATCTAAATAAATTTGGTCTGTATAATCAATTAGTTTTTTGGTTTCTTCTATTCCTACATATTTGTGTAGGTTTCCTCCAACATAGAAATCTTCATCTTCTTTATTATATAAAGATAATTTTCCATCTGAAAAAGCTCCTGCTCCAGAAAATCCACTTGTAATATGGCAAAATGGTTTACATTTCATACATTTTCCTGTTTTTTCAATAGGACAAACTCTATTTTCAACTCTTTTTCCTTGCTCAATTAGTAAAACTTTTTTGTTCTTGTTTATTTTTGTCATTTCATACGCCATAAAAATCGCACCTGGTCCCATTCCTACTACTATTACATCATATTTTTCTTTCATTTTTCATACATCCTTTCTTGTTTTACTCTATATTGATAAGTGTTCATTTTTTTATTTTATAACACTTTTATGATTTCTCCCACGTCTTTTCCTTGGTTTTTTGGAATTTGAAGAATTTCAAATTTTGCTAATTTATCTCCAAATTTAATTTCTACAATGTCTCCTACTTTTACCTCATAGCTTGGTTTTACTATTTTTCCATTAACCACCACTCTTCGACCATCTGCTGCTTCATTTGCAATGGTTCTTCGTTTAATGACTCTTGCTACTTTTAAAAATTTATCGATTCTCATTTAAACCTTCTTTCTTTTTATAAATTTAATTCTTATCTTTTACGCGTTCTTATTATATCATAATATATAGCATCTCACAATATAAAAATAGAAAGATTTTAAAGACTTTATGGAGTATATAAACCTTTTATTTGAGTTAGTACAAAAAATAAAAAATGTGTGACATTCTCAATTAAATATAAAAAAAGTAGCACATACAGTACCACTTTTGCTTTAATATATTTATTTAATATATTTAATTCAAACTCTAAATTTAATAAGGTAAAATAGAATTTTTTTAATTTATACAGTTAAATTGATACTCTCATTATGACGCAGGTGTATCAATATAAAGTATAGGTCTAAATGTATATTGCTTGTAGTAAGCGTTAGCAGGGTCGCTACCACGATTAGCACTGAAGTTACTGTCGGGATACTTACAACCCCCTCCTCTAACAGTACAAGTATAATTGTAAGACTCCTCAGTTCCCTCTCTTGTACCCGTTCGTGTGCAGTTTTCTGTTGTCCATTCATGACAATTACTTGCCATATCATTTATTTTACATACTTCATCTTTAATTGTTCCAGTATTGCTTAAATTTTTATTTATTGTATTTGTTCTCGAATAATTTTGGTTATTTGAAAAATTTTGTATATATACAATAGCAGTATCATACGCATAACTATTTACTAAATCAGAACTTATTGTACTATACATATTTTCACATGCTTTTGCTGCATCTATTTGCGTTATATTATTCCATAAGTATCCTTCCGTTGTTGGTGCAGTATCTGTGTCATTAGGGTTGTTAGAAACTTTTGAATTTGGCTTATTATCTTTTCCATAGCTTGCCTCATATCTTGCAATATAATAACCTCCATTTGCTCCTACACTATCTATAAATCCTTTTAAATCTTTCGCTGTTCGATTTGTTCCTACATTAAGGTTTGCTACACCATCACGATAAACCTTTAATTCAGAATAATATTGATCTATTACTGTTTCGTTCGCATAATTTTCTGCTGTTTGTTCTAACTTTTCTTTTCCATTATCACCAAAGGTATATCTTCCTAATGTAATTTCAATTTCTTCGTTGCCTTTTTTAATTTTATTTGTTCCTTTTCCATCTATATTGCTTACTGGTATCCATACATACTGGTTTCCTCTACCATTTCCTATTCCTTCTATAACATCATCATCTTCTATGACTATTCCTTCTGTTACATTGGTTCCTGAATCTGCTGCTATTTTAAATCCTGCTGGTATCACTATAGGATTATTATATTGATCATATACAGTTGTGTTGTTAACAACCCTTTCTTTACCTATATAATCTTTTAGTTGTGGTTCGATTGGTTTTGGTGGGGCTTGTTCTTCCGGTGGATTTCCCACATAAGTTCCAATTTCATTATATAAAGTGTTAAACATTTCTTGTTCATTGATAGCTGCTTGTTGATAGTCTTCTGCTGCTTGTCTTGCTCTTGTAAATAATCCATTTTCTCCTAATACTAAATTAATACTTACTCCTGCTAGAATAATAAGCACTACAATGGTAATGACTAATGCAATTAAAGTTATACCTTTACTATATTTGTTATTTTTCTTTTTCATTCTTCATTTGTTCTCCTTTCTATTTTTTCTTAGTTTTCTTTTTTCTTTATTTTTTATACTTGTTTTTTCTTTTTAAGTACTTTATGTTTATAAGTTACTACTATTTTATATTGTAAATTTTACCATTGTTTTACTTCACGGTCAAGTATTTTTGTAAATTTCTTTGTTAAGAGTTTACGAAAAACTTTTTTATAAAAATTTTAAACAAAAAAATTGATAAATAATTCACTTTGCTTAAAAATATGATACTATACAAAACAAAAAGAATTGAAATTATTCAATCCTTCTTGTGTTATATTTTTTACTTATTTTTTAAGCTTTTGGAAAAATTTAGACGCATCCCAAATCTTTCCTTATTCTTCTTTTATAGTATTAATTTTTAACAATTTAAATATTTCCACAATTACAATTGGCGATAGTACTAAAAGAATTACTTCTATAATATTGGCTGTTGGTAGAACTGGTATACTAAAGATGTGTCTTAAGCTTGGAATGAATAAAATAACAAGCATTAAAGCTGCAGATACACCAATAGCTAATAATAAGTATTTATTATTAAATGGATTTGTTTTGAAGATTGATTTTTTATTATTCCTAATATTAAACAGATGCACAAGTTCTGATAAAGCAAGAACAGTAAATGCCATTGTTTGCCCAATTTCCACTTTAACTTCTTCTACAGTTAAACCTTCTACTATAGGAAGGTTTTCTTCTGGTGTTGCAAGACCAATTAAGAAAGCTGCTAAAGTAATAAATCCTATCATCAATCCTTGGTAAATAATGCGCCATGTCATACCTTTTGTGAAAATGCCTTTACTTGGTTTCTTTGGTTTTCTATCCATTACATCTTTTTCTGCTGGGTCTACTGCTAAAGCTAGTGCTGGTAGAGAATCTGTTACTAAGTTAATCCACAAAATATGAATTGGAAGTAAAGGCACGATTAAGTTTACATCAATACCAAAGAAGTTTGATATCCATGGAGTAATTAAAATTGCAACAAATAATACTACAATTTCCCCTACATTGCTAGATAGTAGGAATTGAATTGCTTTTAAAATATTGTCATAAATACGTCTTCCTTCTTCTACTGCAGATACTACTGTTGCAAAGTTATCATCTGTTAAAATGACATCAGCTGCTTCTTTTGCAACGTCGGTTCCTACCATTCCCATGCTACAACCAATGTCTGCTGTTTTTAAAGAAGGTGCATCATTTACGCCATCTCCTGTCATAGCTACTATTTCGCCTTGTTTTTGCCATGCTTTTACAATTCGTACTTTGTGCTCTGGTGACACTCTTGCATATACACTATAGTTTCTAATGTTTTTCTCTAATTCTTCTTGTGACATTTCTTCTAGTTCTTTTCCAGTAATTGCTTCTTCTTCATTTTCAAGAATTCCTAATTGTTTAGCAATAGCGGTTGCTGTAATTTTATGGTCTCCTGTAATCATAACTGTTTTTATGCCAGCTCTTTTACATTTTTCTACCGCTTTTTTTGCTTCTTCTCTTGGTGGATCTATCATTCCTACCATTCCTATATAAATTAGGTTACTTTCTAAGTCTTTTATTTCTTCTTTTTCTGGTTTGTGGTCTAATTCTTTATAAGCCATAGCAAGCACTCTTAATGCTTCTTTTGCCATTGCTTCGTTATTTACTTCAATTACTTTTGTGTATTCCTCTAAGTCTGTTTTTATTTCACCATTTATGTTATAACTTGTGCAACGTTTTAGAAGTTCGTCTATACCTCCTTTTGTATAAACAATGTATTTGTCTCCTATTTCGTGAACAGTAGTCATTAGTTTTCTATCTGAATCAAAAGGAATTTCCTCTACTCTTGGATATTCTTCTAAAACAGATGGATTAAAGTCAAGTGCAAAGCCCATATCTATCAAAGCTGTTTCAGTGGGATCACCTGTTAATTGATTGTCTTGACCTACCTTAGTATCGTTGCAAAGCATACTAATATATACTAATTGTTTCAATTCTTCATTATTGTTATTTACCTGGGCATCTTCTACATTTTGTAAAATATTATCGTAGAATACTTTTTGCACTGTCATTTTGTTTTGTGTTAAGGTTCCTGTTTTATCTGAGCAAATAACGGTACTACTTCCTAAAGTTTCTACGGCTGGAAGTTTTTTTACAATGGCATTTTTCTTAACCATTCTTTGCACGCCAATAGCAAGTACAATGGTAGATACCGCTGCTAAACCTTCTGGAATTGCTGCTACTGCTAAACTTACTGCTGTCATAAACATTTCCATCGCATTTTTTCCAATAGCAATTCCAACTATAAAAATAACAATACAAATAACAATTGCTACAATTCCCAATGTTTTGCCTAATTTGTTTAGTTTATTTTGAAGAGGAGTTTCAGTTTCTATGGTGTCGTTAAGAATTCCTGCTATTTTTCCTACTTCTGTATTCATTCCTGTTTCTACTACTATTCCTTTGCCTCTACCATAAGTTACTAAACTTGATGAAAAAGCTTGATTTGTTCTATCTCCAATTCCTACTTTTTCTTCACTTATTGCTATGGTATTTTTGTCTACTGGCACAGATTCTCCTGTTAAAGAAGATTCTTGTACTTTTAAATTAACCGCTTCTATTAACCTTACGTCTGCTGCAATGTAGTCGCCTGTTTCTAATACCACAATGTCGCCTGGTACTAATTCTCTTGCAGGAGCAACAATCAATTTTCCATTTCGAATTACCTTAGCTGCGTGGCTGCTTAGTTTCTGCAATGCCTCCAATGATTTTTCTGCTTTACTTTCTTGAGCAACACCAATAATAGCATTTACTACCACTACTATTAAAATAATAATGGTGTCTGTAATGCCCTCTCCTTCCATAATTCCAACTACGCCAGAAATAATAGCTGCAATAATTAAAATGATAATCATAAAATCTTTAAATTCTTCTAAAAATTTTACCAATAAGCTCTTTTTCTTTTTAGCTTTTAGTTCATTATATCCATACTGCATTCTTTTTTGTTCTACTTGCTCTTCTGTTAGTCCTTTTTCTTCGTTGGTTTGTAATATTTCACAAGTTTCTTCTACTGTTTTATTAAACCATTTATTTTCCAAATTACATCTTCTCCTTTTTCTTTTTACTATTATATACAAAAACAAATATTTTTAAAGAGTTTTTGGAAATTTTTATTATTTATTTTATGCTCTTTCTCTTGAAAGCTTTACTAAAATACGGTATAATAATATTAGTTTTATTTGCGGGTATAATTTAGTGGTAGAATGTCATGCTTCCGACCTGATAGCGCGAGTTCGATTCTCGCTACCCGCTCCATTGACGTATCTATTCGAACTTTTATAGAAACGTACATAAAAAATCAATCAGAATTAAACTGATTGATTTTTTTTTTGCAAAAAATTATCCTAAATTTATAATGAAAGGATGGTTTCTGATAGGTATAACTTATATGGCTATTTCTATTGCTTTTTGTAATTGAGTATCATTTTCTTCTACACTATACAAACTTTCTCCCTCTGGCAATTCCACTTCTATATCTGGCTTAATTCCAATTTTATGAATCGTATTGTGGTTTGGTGTATAGTATTCACTTGTAGTTAATTTTATACCGCTTCCATCATTAAAACTATAAATGGTTTGAATAATGCCTTTTCCATAAGTAGTAGTTCCTACAATTGTAACATTTTCATTATTTTCTTTTACTGCTGCTGACAATATTTCAGATGCACTGGCTGTGTTCTCATTTACTAATATAACAATTGGTACAGTAATAGTTTTATCATTCTTTGCTTTTGTAATTTCTTCTTTTTTATCTTTACTTTCGGTAATCAATAGTGTTTTATCTTTTTCTACCATCATATCAGCTATATTAATTGCTTCATCTACTATTCCTCCACCATTGTTTCGTAAATCAATTATTAAATTTGAAATAGTATTATTGCTTTGTAGTTCTTCCCATTTTTGTTTAAATTCGTCATAAGTTCCCTCATCAAAACTAGAAACTTGCATATATCCAATATTATTTTCTAATGTTTTAGCTTCTACATGATTGATTTTTACTTCTCTTCTTTCTACTTCTAATGTAAGTACTTCTTCTCCTCTTAATATTTCTATTTGTACTTTTGTTCCTGCTTCTTGTTTTAGTGCACTAGAAGCTTCGCTTAATTGTTCTCCTGTATAAGCAATTCCATCTACTTTTGTAATTATATCCCCTGATTTCAAACCTGCTTCTTCTGCTGGTGAACCTTTCATTGGCATTAAAACAACAATTTGATTTGTTTCTGTATTATTTGCAATATAAACTCCTATTCCTACATACTTTCCTGTTGCTTCTTGCATATAATCTTCCATTTCTTCTTTTGTTATATATTCTGAATATTCATCATTTAAACCTGCTACATAGCCTTTAATAGCAGACTCTAACATAGCAGAATCATCTATTTCACCCAAATAATTTTTCTCAATAAATTTTCTAAACGTTTGGAAGGTTCTTCCTATGCTATCAGTTGCAATATATTTTACATTTCCGCTTCCTAATATACGATACATTCCAACAGATGTAATAATGAAAGTAATGGCTGCTGTTAGAATAATTAGCATAATGGTTTTATAAACTTTTTGTGTTTTTTGTGACATACTTTTTCCTCCCTTAAGTACCTATTCTTTTTTATTATACTCTTTTTTGCAAAAATTAGAAGTTAGAACAACAAAACTTATTCTAACTTTTGTTATATAATAGAATATTCTATTTTTTAATTAGTTACTTGTAAATAAGGATGTGGATTTACAGGTGTTCCGTTTATTCTTACTTCAAAATGTAAGTGTGGACCTGTTGAAACACCAGTTGAACCAACTTCCATAATTAAGTCTCCTTTTTTTACTTCTGTTCCTACGCTTGTTAATATTTTTTGCCCATGTCCATATAAAGTAGATATTCCATTTCCATGATTAATCATAACACAATTTCCATATCCACCATAATAGCTTGCCATAGAAACAACTCCATCTGCTGCTGCAATAACTGGTGCACCAAAACCTGCATTTCCTATATCTATTCCTGTATGTGCCTTTTCTACACCTTGTATAGGGTGCTCTCTAATACCAAAATCTGACGTAATGTATGTACCACTTTTTGCAACTGGCCATAACATAACTCCACCTGTATATTCTCCATCATAAACATAGCCATTTGCTGCAAGTTGAATTAATTGTTCTATTGTTGCTTGCTCTTCTTTATATTTTTGAATATTCTCTTGTAACTGCTTTTCTTCTTCTGATAATCTACTAATTGCATTTTCTTGAATGGTTTTATTATTTTGCATAATAATTTTTGTTTGTTCTTGCTTTACTTTTAATAATTTTAATTCTGCTTTTTCTTTTTCTAACTGCGTTTTCTTTGTTTCAATATCATCTCTTTCTTTTCCGATACTATCTAATAGTTCATTGTCACTCTTTATCATTTCTTGTATAAAATAATAATTTGAAATAAATTCTATGATATTAGCAGAGTTTAGTAGTACATCTAAATAAGTAGTTTCTCCACATTCATACATAACAACTAATCTTTGTTCCATTATTTTTTGATTTTCATCATATTGTTTTTGTACTACTTCTAATGCTTTCGTTGTTTCTTCTACGTTTGCTTGAAGAGTTGTTAATTTTTCTTCCATATCTGCTATTTCTTTTTCTGAATTTTTTATAGTATCATCTAATTCTTGTATTTTTACAACTGCTGATGATAGTTCTTCTTCTACATATTGTAGTTTTTGTTCTGCTTCTTCTTGTTTTTCTTGCGACTCTTGTTTTTGTTCTTCTAATGATGCTGCTTGTAGTTTAGGCATAAAGAAAAAGCATGATAGTAATGAAATAAGAATTAAAACTGAAATCACTTTACTTTTCATACTTTCCCTCCCTTTTTTGTGTTTCTTGGGTGTCTCTTTGGGGACGTTTCCTAAAGAGACATTATTTTTATATTTGGTTAATCGACTATTACATAACCACCTGGCAAATAGTCTAATGGGTCTAACCAGTTATTTCCAAAGAAATTACCAACTGAACTTGCTTTTCTTATTTCAAAGTGTAAGTGTGGCGCTACACCTCCTGTATTTCCTGAGTAAGCTATTAATTGACCTTGTGAAACTTTTTGACCTGTTGAAACTAATTTTGAGTTTAAGTGAGCATATAAGGTACAATATCCGTTTCCATGATATATAATTAAATAATTTCCATATCCTGCTGCTGAAGATGAACCAGATTGATATGCACTATAAATAACAGTTCCAGAGGCTGCTGCAATAACACTTTTTCCTGTTTCTGCATTAGTTCCTATATCGATTCCTTTGTGCCATCTTCCCCATCTATATTTCATTCTAGATGTAACTCTTCTTGGTGAATAATCTAAAGGCCAGATAAATGTTCCATCAAAATTGCTACCTGAACCTCCTTGTTGTTCTGCTTTTAATGCTTCTGCCATAGCTTGTGCAATTGCATTATCAATTTCTTTTAATTTTTTGTTATTTTCTTCTATTTCAGTTTGTAATGTTTTTTCTTCTTCAGATAATGCATCTACTTTTCTTTGTCTTTCTGCTCTTTGTGTTTTTAACAGATTATTTTTCGTTTCTTGTTCTACTTTTGCACTATCTACTTTTGTTTTTTCTTGTTCTAATTGTTGTTTCGTATTAGTAATTTCTTGTTGCTCTTGTTCTATTGTGTCTAATAAATCTCTGTCACATTGTATTAATTGTTGCCATAAATAATAATTAGAAATAAATTCTACAATGTTTTTAGAACTAAAAAGCATATCTAAGAAAGAAGTTTCTCCTGCCTCATACATAACTACTAGACGATCTTCTAATAGTTTTTGATTTTTATCATGTTCTTCTTGCTTTTGTTCTAACTCTTTTTGTTTTTGATCAATAGATGCTTGCAAGGTATCTATTTCGCTTTGCAATTGTTGAATTTGTCTTTCTACTTCATCAATTGAATTATTTAACTCAACTACCTCTTGCATTTCTGCACTTAATTGCTCTTTTACATCTTCTTGCTGTTCTTGTGCTTCTGTAATTTTTCCTTGTATATCCGCTTTTTCGTCATTTAATTCTCCAACTGAAGCTGCATAAGTAGGAAGTAAGTTCCCCAATAATAAAATTAAACTAAGTATAAACGGCACAATTTTTTTCTTCATTTTTTTAGTTCCTTTCTTTTGAATCCCTACGCTTAAAAATTTACATTTTAAACTTTTTAACCTTTTGCTTTTTTATTCTTATTCTTTTTTGCTTTTACTCTTTACTTTTTACTCTTACGCACTACACTTCTAAGTATTTTCTCATAGAAATAGCACTTCCTAATGTACCAATTCCTATTCCTAATATTAAATAAACAGCAATTACTAATGTAAAGATTTGATTGAATGGTAATAATGTCATATTAATCATACTTGTAATGTCTGATTCCATAATTTTATGAACTACAAAATTATAACTTGCTCCTAAAATTAGAATAGAAATCATTGCTGCAATTACTCCAATGATAATACCTTCTATAATGAATGGCCACCTAATAAATCCATTTGTTGCTCCTACATATTTCATAATAGAAATTTCTTTTCTTCTTGCATGAACAGTAAGTTTTATGGTATTTGCAATAATGAAAATAGAAATTATAACTAATAAAACTAGAATTCCAATAGAAATCCATTGAACTCCATTTGCTATTTTTACTAATGCATTAATGGTTTTGTCTCTTATTTCTATGTTACTTACATTGTCAAATTGTGCAATTTGTGCTCTTACTTCTTCGCTTTTTGATAAATCTGTTAATGTTACAACATAAGAAACTTTAAAAGGATTTTTTTCTACAGTATAAGGTTCTAAAGCTTTACTATATTCTTGCCATCTTTCTTTTACAATATTGTATGCCTCTGCTGCTGAAACAAATTCGGTTTTTGCTACATAGTCTAAACTTTGAATTTGTTCTCCTAATGTTTGGATTTGCTCTTCTGTTGCATCTTTTATCATGAAAACTTGCATTCCCTGTGCAGATTCTATTTCTTTTAGCATATAATTTACGTTTTGACCTATTAAGAAAAATAGCCCAAAGATTAGCATAGTTGCACACATAATCATAAGAGAAGCACCAGTTGATTTTTTATTTTTTAAAAAGTTTCGAAAACCTTCTGCTACTAAATAACCTAGTACATTATATCTCACTATCATAACCACCTTTTTTATCATCTCTATCGATAACGCCTTTATCGATATGAATTACTCTTTTTTTCATACGATCTACAATATCTTTTGCGTGTGTTGCTACAACAACTGTTGTTCCTCTCATGTTAATATCGTTAAGTAATGTCATAATGTCCCATGCGGTTTCTGGATCTAAGTTTCCTGTAGGCTCGTCTGCAATTAACATAGATGGGTTATTTACTAATGCTCTTGCTAATGCTACCCTTTGTTGCTCTCCACCAGATAATTCATTTGGATACATTTTTGCTTTTCCACTTAAACCTACTAATGAAAGTACCATTGGCACTTGGCGTCTAATATGTTTTGGCGTAGCTCTTACAATATACATTGCAAATGCTACATTTTCATAAACTGTTTTATCTGGTAATAGTCTAAAGTCTTGGAATACTACTCCCATACTTCTTCTTAAATATGGTACTCTTTTTGGTTTTAGAAAAGTAGTATCTTTTCCATTTATAATAATATTGCCTGATGTAGGGTTTTCCTCTTTTAGAATCATTTTTATTAAGGTTGATTTTCCAGAACCTGATGTACCTACTAAGAAAGCAAACTCACCTTTTTCTATTGTGAAATTAGCATTATGCACAGCTTCTGTTCCTGTGCTATAAGTTTTGCTTACATTTCTAAACTCAATCATTATTTTGACTCCTTATTTATCGTCTTTTTTTGCTAACTTTTTACAGCATATTTTACGATTTTATCTTTTCTCCTTTATCATACCAATAAAATACATTATTTGCAATACTTTTTGCATAAAAAAAAGTTGTAATTTATGGTAAGGAAAAATGCCTGTTTCTCGTTTCTATTAAGAGGTTTTCCTCTTTGTAATTTATTGGATTATTCAAAAAATTCACAGAAAATTCACAAAAGAAAACTCTCTTACTTTTAAGAGAGCTTTACTTCTTTTATAATATTTTCTGCTGTAATTTCGTAATATTTCATTAGTTCTTCTGCTTTTCCTGATTGTCCGAAGGTATCTTTAATTCCCATGCGAATTACTTTGCAAGGATATTCTTCTGCTACTACTTCACAAACGCTAGAACCCAAGCCTCCGATAATGTTGTGGTCTTCTATTGTAATTATTTTTTCTGTTTCTTTAGCACATTTTATAATCATTTCTTTATCGATTGGTTTAATGGTATGCATGTCAATTACGCGAGTAAAAATTCCTTGCTTTTCTAATTCTTCTTTTGCCTTAATAGCTTCGCAAACAACATCTCCCGTAGCAATAATAGATGCTTTGGTTCCTTCTCCTATTTGCACTGCTTTTCCTATTTCAAAGTTTTGTTCTTTTTCATAAATAGTAGGCGTAGCAAGCCTTGACATACGTACATATACTGGTCCTTTAATTTTTGCAATTTCTTTTATAGCCCATCTAGTTTGTACATCGTCACAAGGGCATAGTACAGTCATATTAGGTAGTGCTCTCATCATAACAATATCTTCTAACATTTGATGAGTTGCCCCGTCTTCTCCTACTGTAATTCCACTATGCGTAGCACAAATTTTTACATTTAAGTTTGGATAACAAATACTATTTCGGATTTGGTCATACGCTCTTCCTGCTGCAAATACTGCAAACGTGCTAACGTACGGAATTTTGTTGCAAGTAGCAAAACCTGCTGCTGTGCTTAACATATCTTGTTCTGCAATTCCCATATCAAAAAATCTTTCTGGAAATTCTTTGGCAAAAAGTTCTGTTTTGGTTGCACTAGATAAATCTGCATCTAGTACTACTATATTTTCATTTTCTTTTCCTAACTCTACCAACGCTTCTCCATAACTTTGGCGAGTTGCTATTTTTATTTGCTCGTTCATGGAATCCTCCTTATTCTAATTCTTTCATAGCTAACTTATATTCTTCCTCTTTTGGTGCTTTTCCGTGCCATTCTGCTTTATTTTCCATAAAAGAAACCCCTTTTCCTTTTATAGTTTTTGCAATGATAATGCTTGGTTTTCCTTTTGTCATTTTTGCTGTTTCAAAAGCATCTATCAATTGTTCTATATTGTGTCCATCTACTACAATTGTATTAAAGCCAAAACTTTTCCATTTTCCTTCTATGTTATCTAGTCCTTTTACTTCTTCTACTTTTCCATCAATTTGTAAGCCATTATAATCTAAAATAGCACATAAATTATCCAAATGATATTTGCTTGAAGTCATTGCTGCTTCCCAAATTTGTCCTTCTTCTATTTCTCCATCTCCAAGAAGGCAATAAACACGATATCCATCATGATTTAATTTTGAACTAAGTGCCATACCATTTGCAACCGATAAACCTTGTCCTAAAGAGCCTGTTGTCATATCGATTCCTGGTACTTTATTTTTATCTGGATGACCTTGTAATTTTGAATGAATTTTTCGAAATGTAGTTAATTCTTCTTTTGGAATGAAGCCTCTTTCTGCAAGGGTTGCATATAATGCTGGAGAGCAATGTCCTTTTGATAAAACAAAGCGATCTCTTGCAAAATCTTCTGGTTCATTTTCGCTTACATTCATTTGATTAAAATAAAGTACTGTTAAAATGTCAGCACACGATAGAGAACCACCCGGATGTCCAGATTTTGCTTCATATACTTGTTTTATAATATTTTTTCTAATTTCTTTTGCAATTTTTTCTAATTCTTTACAATCTGTTATTTTCAAAAATAACACCTCCTAGTATAACTTTCTTGAAAGTATTGTATATTTAATTGCGTTTTTTTGCAATAGGCTATTGCAAATAATCTAGTGGATTTTCATATTCTTCATTTATACGAAATCCAATATGCAAATGACAGCCTGTTGTTGCTCCATTGGTAGGATTTCCATTTTCATCATGATAGGTATTACCTTTTACTCCATAAACATATTTTGGACCTACTGTTGCTATAATTTGCCCTCTTTGCACAATATCTCCTACCTTTACTAAAAATATAGGTGATACATGGCAATAGGTTATTTTCATATTATCTTTGCTTAATGTAATTGTATATCCACCACCACCTAAAAACCCAGTATAAGTAATTTTTCCATCTATTGTTGCAATTAAAACTGTTCCTTCTGGTGCTCCAATATCTAGTCCTTTATGATAAGATGAAGCTCCTGCTGTGGGAGATGTTCTTTTTCCAAAATATGATGTAATTGTAGTATACCCCGGTATTGGCCATGCAAAACCTAAAGGACTAATAACAATTTCTCCTTGCTCAATTAGTTTTTTCATTTCTTCATTTAAGCATGTAGGAATAAAAAAGCAAGAAATTAGAATAACAAAAATTGCAATTACTGCAATGAAATAATAATAAAGTTTAAAAAAAGAGCTAAACATAGAATTCCTCCTAATTGTTTGAGCCCTTATTTGTTTTTATTGTCTAAATGCAAAAAACCTCAAGCAAGATTTTCTACGCAATGGAAATTGCTAGAAAATCTTGCTTTCGCCATAATTGTCTTCTACGAAAATTTTTCATACTATGAAAAATTTTCTAGAATACAAAAAACTTACTAATAAAAAAGTTTAATATAATGACAATGATTGATATTGCAACTTGACTAACCCATTCCCCTATATGCAATATGTTAAATAATAAGAAGAAACCGAAGCGTTTCTACTACCATTGAAAAAGCACGTCCCAATATAAATTTATAAAATTCTTTTAAATTACTATAAAAACCTTTTGCTTTTGTATCAAATACCATTTTTCTATTGGTAAAATAAGCAAATAGTACTGCTAATATAATAGCTAAAATATTAGAGATATTTTCTTCTAGTCCTATTCTTGTTAATATGAAATAAGATACAAATTTAACAACAGTTGTTAAAACGCCAAAGATACCATATAGTATTATTTGCTTTGTGAATACTTTTTTTATTATACTTTTTAGTTGTTCCATTTATATTTTCCTTCCTTATTTTTTATTATAGTATAAAGGGATTAGAAATAAAAAACGTTTCTATTTTTTATTTCTAACCCCCTATTTCTTTGGCAGAGGTAGTAGGATTCGAACCCACACAGGCGGTTTTGGAGACCGATGTGCTACCATTAACACTATACCTCTATATTGTGCTAAGACATTTTTTATCTTAGCACATTTTTTTTAATTATGCAAGTGGTTTTAAATAGATTTTTATCATTATTTTTATTAAAAAATAATTTTATATTATAATGTAAAAATTAGTCTCATCAAACTTTTTGAATAACTTTATTATCTTTTTTTATCAAGTAACAAACTAAGGCACAACTACGGCACGGAAACCATTAGAATGGTCAGAAATACCATCTCCTCTATTGAAAGTAAATCCACCAGCAAAAGCAGTATCAGCCCAACGACCTCCACGATAGAATACAAATTTTGAGTAAGTTGGAAAATATGAGTAATTGTTATTCCATGCGCTTTTGCCCCAATCACTTTCATTTGTCCCAGCCTTATTTATTGTTGTTTCTCTTATAGCATCTCCAAAAATGTTTTTATTATTTTTAAAATTATTTTGGCTTAACATATCATCATTTGATGATGTATTACCATCTTGAGATGTATCGTGTGGATAAACCGTTACATATTTTGTGCTTTTCTCAATAGTTATTGTTTGTTGGCTAGTTGTAATAGTTGTCTTTGTGTCGTCAATTAAACTTTTGGCATAAGTTGCTAAATTAGTATTTACGTTATCAATAATGCCAGCCACTGACTCCCATAAGCCTCCGTTCATATCATAGATTCCTGTAATGTTTCCTGTAGTACTTGCTTTTTGTCCTTGTATGCTTTGCCAATTACCTTGTTCTGTGCCTGCTAATAAGCCATCTAAATTTGTATTTGTAACAGAAGCAGTATTTGTATTTGTTGCTCCATACCCTGTTATAGCATAAATTGTATTTGTATTATTAGCTGTTATATTATTTATATATATTTCTTTTCCTTCTATACCATATTTACTATAAGATAAATAAATTACTGCTCCCCATTCACTATTTTTCATTAAATGGCTATCTACTTTACTACTTAAGTTATATGGATTACCACTATTTGTTAATGCTCTACATAAAGTAAAAGCATCTCCTACACTGATATTATTGTAACTTGCTCTATTCGCTTGGAAAGTTGGATATTTCATTTTTGTACTGGCCGTTTTTGTTCCATAATAATAATTTGCATTCGTTTGAGAACCAGTATTTCCCTCTATTATAGTATAATTATATTTGGAATCTATTGCTGTATTTGGTTGATTTACTTTTCCTACATATCCCGCTTCAAATTTTGCCACCCAAATACCTGTCAGCTCTTCATCCCATCCGCCATTGGCATAACCTATACTACTTTCATTTGTAAAAACTGGATGCACATAATAATCAGCCATAGTATCTGCTACTTCATCTTTTGATTTTACTCTTTTAGCTGTTTTCGTTGCTCCATTTTCATCATAATATTTATCCGTGGTTCCAATTAAGAAAACAATATCTACACTTCCGTATTGCGTTTTTGTTTGACTTTTTACTGTTTTTGTACTATCTGTATAATAAGTTATTTTATAAGCATAGCGTGGTATCCATACCCACATACTTCCATCTGCTGTTTTTGCATTTGCCCATCTTCTTGTTTCATAAGTTGTTCCATATTGATACCAATTTTGATCATTTTCTGTAGTTTCGTTTACTGTGCCTGCTGATGTAGCAGTTGGTAAAGTAAATTTTACAGGAGTCATTCCTTCTGCCAATTTAGGTTTATTAACATACCCTTCTACTTTTATATTATTATAAACATCATTTGATGTGTAATGGTATTCACCGTTATACATTACACCTTTAGGATAATAAATAGTATGAGATTGTTCATTTATAATATAAACGTCAAATAAGTTTGTAATTTCTTCTGTTACATTTTTTTTCCTAATAATACTATAGTCTGCACCATAATTTAAAGTTACATTCTTCAATTGATTTAAGTCAATTACGTAATATTTATCATTATCATTTATATTAGTAAATCCTTTTATTGTAGAAATGTTAGTATATGGATTAATTATTGGCAATTTATTATTTGCAGCATAGTATTGAGATACTTGTTCTTTTAGCTTTTGTAAATCTACCTCGAAATCTGATTTTTTTCTTTGATTTCCGTATTGATCCATATTAACTGTAATAGTAAAAGTTAAAATAATTAAAATAACTACTGTAACGACTAATGTAATTAAAGTAACAGCTCTTTCATTTTTCATAATTAATTTCTTCCTCCTAGGCTGTAAATTTAGTTTTTAGCTTTTATTTTTCATTTGTTCTATATTTTTATATATTGTACTTTAAAAAGGCACCTTATAAAAAGTGCCTTATTTTTATTCTTCGTCTTTGTTTATATCTTTTAATAACTCTAATTGAGAAATTAGTAATGATTCCATTTTTGCTTTATATACTTCAAATTGTTGTTTAATATCTTCTACTTCTTTTTTCTTCATTAAAATTTCTTGTCCTAAATCATCTACTGCTTTTCTAGCATTTCCTTCTGCTTCTTTTATAATTTGTTCTGCTTGTTGTCTTGCTACTTCTTTTACTTCTTCTGCTGTGGATTGTGCCATGACTAATGTATTTTGAAGTGTATCTTCTATGGTTTTGTAATGTAATAAACTACGTTCTAATTCTTCTACTCTTATTTTTAATTCTGTACTTTGTTTATAATTTTTTTCATAGTCTGCTGTTAATTCATCTAAAAATTCGTCTACTTCTTCTACATTATATCCATTCATCATTTGTTTTGAAAATTTTTTATTTTCAATTTCTAATGGTGTTATCATATTACTTCCCCCTATGCAAATTTAGCTAGATTAAGCATTGTTATTTCTAAGCCAAGATACAGATAATTTATTTTTAATTTCTTCTCTTGCTAAGTCGCTTGTAATTTCATAGTTATATGGTGCAATTAAAAAGATAGAATTAGATACCTTTTGAATATGTCCATCTAGTGCATGAACAGCACCACTAATAACATCTACAATACGTCTTGCTACGTCTTTATTTACGTATTCTAAATTAACAATAACTGATTTTTTTTCTTTTAATAAATCACAAATTCCTTCTGATTGTTCAAATGTTGTTGGTTGTGAAATTACCATTTTAATTTGTTCTGTTTGTGGCATATTCACTACCTTGTTACGTCTGTTCCAAAAATTTCTATTTTCCTCTTGTTCTTCTTGTTCTTGTTCTTCTTGTTCATAATCTTCATCTTCAAATTCTTCCTCTGAAGTATCTACTCCAAATAAGTCTAATACCTTATTCATAATTGCTCCTGCCATTTTAAAACCTCCTAAAATTTATTGTCCTTTGTATTTTATGTTATAAGTATCTATCTTTTTTTCTTAATTGTCAATACTTTTTTCAATTGTAATGTTAATTTAATATTTTTGTAATATTGTTGTAATATTCTTTCTTATAGCTCAATTTCGTCGTATAGAGAAATTAATTTTCTATATTTTACTTGTTCTTGTGGAACACCTTTTTCCAATAATTCCTTTCCTGTTTCATAATTTTCTATAATAGAATAATTTTCGCCTTTTTTCAACACTTTTACATAAATCTTATCTGTGTAACTTACTATTTTTCGAGTAACATAGTATAAATCTTCACTTTCTTGTTTTATTGCTTCATTTGGAACTTTTAATCCTTTTACACTCCACCAAATAATGTCAAAAGAAATTTTGCGGTAATTAATTAATTCTTCTACATAACGTTCTAATTTAAAGACAACTAAATTTTCTTCATTACTTTCTTGTGCCATATAAACAATTTCCGCTTCTACTTCTTGATTGTTGGAAAGTCTAATTTTTAGTTTGCTTCCTACTTTTGCTTCTTGTTCTTCTAATTTTTCTGTTTCTAAAACGCAAGCTATGTAACAAGCAAAATTATCAATTACTTTTCCACATTCTTCATTTGTAGAAACAATTTGTCCTGTTTTTAATTTTAATTCTTCTAATTTGGTTTTACTTAAACTTGCAAAGTTAGAAGGTGTTAGTACTTCTTCAAGTCCATCTACACGATAAGATATTACTCCTGATCTACTTGCTGTTAAATATTCAGCACCTGAATTTAATTCATTTTCATACTTACTTCTTTCTTCTATTAAGTTTTTTAAATATGAACCTGCTGGACTAGATTCGCCCGCTATTTTTGCTTTTTTGGTAATGTAAGAGCTTAAATCTTTTTTATATTCTTTTATTTTTTGTATGTCATTTATATGGTATAATTCACTTAATTTTGTTTCAATTTGTGTTTCTAGCAATTTTACATCACTAGGAAGTGTGTTGCTTTCATTTTCCCATGCTTCTTGTATTTTTATATCTAGTTCTTGTATTTTTTCTACTAATTTTTCTTCTCCTTTTGTATAATAGCGAAAGATGCGTTCTCCTTTTGCTACTTTTTCTCCTTCTGACTTAATTTGGACCATACCATTTTTATAATTTTCACCTTTTAACACTGTTTCATCTCGAATGATATAGCCTTGTAAATTTTCCTCTGAAGCTAAATTTCCATTTTCTACAATAAAAGTAGATGTTGGTTTGATGGCTAAATTATATATAGTATATAGTGCATATCCTATTATTATAACAATAATAATTATAAACGCTATATATTTTTTTCGGTTTATTTTTCTTTTTTCTTGTTTCACCTTTTCATCTCCTCTAAGATTATTGAAATGTTGCCATCTATTGTATTTTGTCCATCTAACCATATTGTTTGTTTATTTTTCCTAAACCATGTTAATTGCCTTTTTGCATATCTTCTTGATTCCATTTTTATTTTTTCTATTGCTTCTTCTTTGCTAACTTGTCCTTTTATATATTCTACTATTTCTTTATAGCCTAATGCTTGCATACTTGTTGGGAATTCTTGATATTTATTATAAAGTTCTTGTACTTCTTCTATAAGTCCTTTTTCTACCATATTGTCTACACGTTTATTTATTTTATCATAAAGAATTTGCCTATCCATATCTATTGCAAATAATTTATAGTCATATTCCGGTTCTTTTCTTGATTCTTCATCTAATTGCGTTTTTGTTTTTCCTGTTTGATGATATATTTCAAGAACTCTTAAGATTCTTTTTTGATCGTTTGGGCTTATTTTTTCCATTGCCTTTTTATCTATTTTTTTTGCTTTCTCATATAAAAAGGCTAAACCTTCTTTTTGTACTGTTTGTTCTAATTTTTTTCGATATTCTAAATCTGTTTCAATTTCTGGAAAGTCTATTTCATAGATTAAAGAGTCTATATATAGACCTGTACCACCTACTATAATAGGTTGTTTCCCTCTTTGTAAAATTTCTTTTATACATGCTTTTGCATCTCTTTTATAGTCTGCTACACTATATCTTTTATTTGGTGGTAGAAAGTCAAGCATATAATGAGGAATATTTTGTTTTTCGGTTTCGTCTGGTTTAGCAGTTCCAATATTCATTTCTTGATAAATTTGCATAGAATCTGCTGATATAATTTCTCCTTGCACACGTTTTGCAAGTTCTATAGATAGAGCTGTTTTTCCAGATGCTGTTGGCCCTGATATGACAATTACTTTGTCCTTTCGCATAGTTTTCCTCATTTCTTTTTATTACTTTTGGTTTTTGTTATCTTTCTTAGATTTCATTTTCTTTCACTTTATTTAACTGTTCTTTTATTTGTTCGTCTATTTGTTGCACTTCATTCATTACTTCTTGATTTGTTATTTCTTCTTGTGTTGTATTTTCCTGTGTTTCATTTGCATTTTCGTTTTGTGTTGCATTCCCTTGCGTTTCATTTGAAATATTGTTTGCATTATTTCCTATTGTAGTAATATTATTTTGTATATTACGGAAATAAAAAAATTCTATTACTAATACTGCAAGTAGTAAACAAGATGTAATCATTACTTTTTTCAAAAATTTTTCTTTTTTAATATGTTTTTCTTTTACATTAACATATTGATAAGCAAGATAAGGTACAAACAAAATCATATTAACTGGTACAAATAAGTAAGTTATAAAGTTCTTTGATTGTTCATGAATTGTTGCATTTATTCCAAAACCACTTATCCAATAAGTAATAGAAATTAGTATATACATAACAGCTATGCTAACGGCAATAATAATTATTTTTTCTTTATTTTCTAATTTTTTTATAAATTGATATACAATGGCAATAGCTAAGGCATTTGCTATTACTATGGCAATCATAAGATAAATATTCATGTAAAATTTCTTCCTTTCAATATTTTATTATTACTTTTAAAATATATTTATAGATAGTATAATGAATAATTTATTTTTTCATTATCTTCTTGAAAATTTCTTCTCGATATCTGCTTTTGTCATTTTTATTGCAGTTGGTCTTCCATGTGGACAAGTAAAAGGATTTGGTAATGTTAATAATTTATCCATTAGACTTTCTACTTCTTCTTTTGTTAATGCCATATTTGCCTTTACTGCTGCTTTGCATGCAACTGTTGCAATGAATTTTTCTTCTATTTCTTGTTTTGCTGTTCTTGCTACTGTATTAATTTCGTCTAAAGTTTCTAAAAATAATTCTTTTGTATCTAACTCTAAGCAAATATTAGGAACACCTGTTAATTTAATAGTGTTTTCTCCAAATTCTTCTAAAATGAAACCTGCTTTTTCAAACATTTGCATATTTTCTTTGGCAATATCCATTTCTTTGTGTGTTAATGTAATAATATCTGGTAATAACATTAATTGAGAATCTTTACCATCTTCTCTATAATAATTTTCTTTTACTTTTTCATACATAATTCTTTCGTGTGCTGCATGTTGGTCTATAATGTATAATTCTTTTTCAAGTTCAATAAGAATGTATGTTGAAAATGCAATTCCTATAAATTTGTAAGCAGGTATTTTATATTCATCCTGTCCTTCAAATACAGATAAATTTTCCCCTGTTGCATATTCTGGCTCTGGTACTTTGTATTCTTCTGGTTCTTCTTTTACAATACTCTCTTTTATAGGTGCACTTCCAAAAACAGAGGTGTACATTTCGTCAAATTGTTCTTCTGGCTGTTTTTGTTCTATGATTTGTTTTATATCCATTACTTGTGTTTCTTCATTTTCCATAGATTTTGCAATTTCTTGTCTCATTTCTTCTGTTATTACTTTAGTTTCTTGCATTTCATCAGAAGGAGTTTGCATTTGAATAGTTTGCTGTTCTTCTTTTGGTAGATCAATTTTAGCTGTGTCTTGTGTTTCTTCTGGCAATTCAAATTTGGTTGTATCTTGCATTTCTTCTGGTAATTCAAATTTGGTTGTATCTTGTCCTTCTTCTGTTGATTCAAATTTGGTTGTATCTTGAGCTTCTTCTGATAGTTCAATTTTTGCTGTATCTTGCACATCTATTTTTTGCATATTTTCCGTTAAATTTATTTTTTCTATAGAAGTGGTATTTTCTGCACTCTGTACTTCTTTCTTTGGTAAAATTTCTGTTATGCCAGTACTTACTTTATAATCGTCTATTGTCTTTTTCATTTCTGCCATTTTTCCCATAATTTCATTAAAGTTATTACTATAATCTTCTTTGGTTGGAATATTTAATTTTCTTGTTTCGTATAGTTGTTCTATAATGGTTGGTTCTTCTGGTGTTTCGTCTTTTTCTTCTTTTCGTGACATAATTTTTTGGAATAAGCCTTTTGGTTCTATTTGTTTTTCTGTACTTTCTAATTTTTCCTTTTCTTCTTCAATGTAATGTTCCTTTTCTTGGTTTGCTACTAAGTCATTTTTAAGAAGTGTATCTTTAATAGCATGATAAACTGCTTTAAATACTTTATTTTCTTCTTCAAAGCGAACCTCTAATTTTGCAGGATGAACGTTTACATCTACTTTTTGAGGATTCATTTCAATATTTAAAATAAGAAATCCAAATTTTCCAATTGTAATCATACCTTTAAAACCTTGTTCTGCACTGCTAGATAAGGTTTTATCTTTAACATATCTTTTGTTTACAAAGAAAATTTGGTTAGCACGATTTGAACGAGAAATAGATGGTCTTCCAATAACTCCTGTTACTTTAATGTCTTCATACTCATAAGAAACATCTAAAATGTTTTCTGCTATTTCTTTTCCATAGATATGATATACTACATCCTTTAATTGACCATTTCCTGCAGTTTGAATAATGGTTTTTCCTGAACTAATAAACTTAATTGCAATTTCTGGATG
Source organism: uncultured Clostridia bacterium (assembly GCA_947627755.1). Lineage (GTDB taxonomy): Bacteria > Bacillota > Clostridia > TANB77 > CAG-508 > UMGS1663. Next base: position 67,076 of record CANQXD010000004.1, read on the forward strand.
AATTAGTGCAATTCTTGTCATTACATCTTCAATATAACCTGCTTCGGTAAAATCCTTTTTTAAGAATTTATAACGTACTGGTGTATTATAAAATAAGTTTTCAATAGTTATAGTAGTTCCGTTTGGGCAACCAGCTTCTTCTTTTTGAAGAACATCTCCACCTTCTACTATAATTTCATAACCAGTATCATTATCCATTGTTTTTGACTTCATCGAAATTTTGCTAATAGCTGCTATACTAGCTAAAGCCTCACCTCTAAATCCCATAGATTTTACTGTTTCTAAGTCTTCTGCTACACGAATTTTGCTTGTAGCATGGCGTTCAAAAGCAATTTCCATATCGTCTGGCATAATTCCTTTTCCGTTATCTGTAACACGAATATAGGAAATTCCTCCATTTTTGATTTCTACATTAATGTTAGTTGCTCCAGCATCAATAGAGTTTTCTACTAATTCTTTTACAACAGATGCAGGTCTTTCAATTACCTCTCCTGCTGCAATTTTGTTAATTGTTAAATCATCTAATAATACAATATTTCCCACGTTTCTTCCTCCGACTTTTTATCTTTCTTTCAAATTATATCATTATTTGTTTGATTTTGTATAGTTTTTTTGTATTTTTTTTGTAATTTTAATTTGCATAATATGTAAACTTATGCTATAATGTAAGTATGCTACTAATAAACCAATCCTTTAGTACGTGCTTAAAGGAAGAACAACACTATATTATAGGAGGATGTAATTATGGCAAAACGGGCATTCTGTACTGTTCTTTTTGTTTTTTGTGGCTCTCTTTTGTTAGCTATGATGTGTAACCGAATTGCTTCTGCTTTTTCAACACCAATATCAATAGCAGAAGGAATAGGGGTAGCTTTCATAGCCTCTCTCTTGTACTTAATATTTCTATTTATTTTTACTAGAGAGAAATTTATATGGCAATTTATTTTAATTTCTATGGCAATTTTATTATTTATATTATTATTAGCATTTATTGCTACGAATAATATTCCCATTAGCTTTTCTTATTTTATTTCGGGCTTTATTATATGTCTTATAGTACCTAGCATCGCCAAATCTCAAGCAGAAGAATATAAAGAGAGGAAGTTAATGGAAACAATTTCTAAGTAAAAATCAAACCCAAAAAACAAACTAGAAAAACCCAAAAAAATGAGTGAAAAATTTTCACTCATTTTTTTTGACTTTTTTCTTTTTTAACTTCCAAGCTGTTAAATCTATGTCTTTACATTTAGTTTATCATATCTGTTTTTTTAGTACATTCCTTCCATTCCAGTTGGTGCTGGTTCATGGTTGCAACATTTTTCTTCTTTCTTTTCTGTTACAATACTTTCTGTTGTAAGTACCATTGAAGCAATAGATGCTGCATTTTGTAGTGCACTTCTAGATACTTTCGTTGGGTCTACAATTCCTGCTTTTTTCATATCTACATAAGTATTGTTTGCTGCATTAAAGCCAATTCCTTTTTCGCTTTGTTTTACTTTTTCTACAATAACGGCTGGCTCTAAACCTGCGTTAATGGCGATTTGTTTTGCTGGTTCTTCTAATGCTTTTAATACAATTTTTCCACCTAATTTTTCTTCTTCGTCTAAACTATTAACTGTTTTTTCTACTTCTGGAATAATGTTTAGGTAAGCTGTTCCACCACCTGCTACAATTCCTTCTTCTACAGCTGCTTTTGTTGCAGATAAAGCATCTTCAATTCTTAGTTTTTTATCTTTCATTTCAATTTCCGTTGCTGCACCTACGCCAATTACAGCTACACCACCTGCGATTTTTGCTAAACGTTCCTGTAAAGTTTCTTTTTCAAATTCGCTCTTTTCTTCTGTAATTTGTGCTCTAATTTGAGCTACACGGTCTGCTATTTGTTGTTTATCTCCTGCACCATCTACAATTATTGTATTTTCTTTTTGAATTTTTACTTGTTTTGCTCTACTTAATTGTTCGATAGTTGTATCTTTTAATTCTAGACCTAAATCAGAAGTAATGACTTCTCCTCCTGTTAATACTGCCATATCTTGTAGCATTGCTTTTCTTTTATCGCCATAGCCTGGTGCTTTTACAGCTACTACATTTAGCACACCTCTTAATTTATTTAATACAAGAGTAGATAAAGCTTCTGCTTCTACATCATCGCAAACAATAACTAATTTTCCAGATTGTTGCATTAAAGTTTCTAGTAATGGTAAAATCTCTTGAATGTTTGCAATTTTCTTATCGGTAATTAAGATATATGGATTATCCATTACTGCTTCCATTTTCTCGGTATCGGTTACCATGTAAGGAGAAACATATCCTTTATCAAATTGCATTCCTTCTACAACATCTAATTCTGTATTAGAAGTTTTTGATTCTTCAATAGTAATAACACCATCTTTTGATACTTTTTCCATTGCTTCGGAAATTAGTTTTCCTACTTCTTCACTATTAGCAGAAATGCTTGCCACTCTTGCAATATCTTCTTTTCCGTTTACGCTACTGCTAATTTTTTTCAATTCTTCTACTGCTTTTTCTACAGTTTTATCCATTCCTCTTTTAATTGCCATTGGGTCTCCACCTGCTGCTACATTTTTAACGCCTTCTTTAATCATGCTTTGTGCTAATACGGTAGCTGTTGTTGTACCATCTCCTGCTACATCGTTTGTTTTTGTAGAAACTTGTTTTACAAGTTGTGCTCCCATATTTTCAAATGCATCTGGAAGTTCGATTTCCTTTGCAATAGTAACTCCATCGTTTGTAATTAGAGGAGAACCAAATTGTTTATCTAATACTACATTTCTTCCTTTTGGACCTAATGTTACCTTTACTGTATCTGCTAATTGGTTTACTCCGTTTAATAAACTTTTTCTGGCATCTTCGCCAAATTTAATTTCTTTTGCCATAATAAAATTACCTCCTAATTTTTTATTTGATTGCCATTTGGGACGGGCTATTTTGGCAATTTATTGCCATTTGGGACAGACCTCATATCGTAGGAATACCAAAAAGAAACGTCCCTAATGGTACCTTATTCGATTACTGCTAATATGTCGCTTTGACTTACAATTACTAAATCTTCGCCTTCATATTTTACTTCTGTTCCAGCATATTTGCTTACTACTACTTTATCTCCTTTTTTTACTTCCATTTTTACTTTTTCTGTTCCTGGTCCTACTTCTAGTACCTCAGCAAATTGTGGTTTTTCTTTGCTACTTCCTGCTAAGATAATTCCACTTTTTGTTGTCTCCTCATTTTCTTGCATTTTAATGACTACTCTGTCTGCTAATGGTTTTAACATTTTACATTACCTCCTTATTTTTTAGAAAAACTATTATCCTTAAATAGTTAGTCTTGATTGATTTTTTGTTATATAATTAGCAGTCTTTATTCGAGACTGCTAATAATTTATACCCATTTCTAAAAAATGTCAATACTATTTTGTAAAATTCACATAGTTTTCACAAAATGGCTTCGTTTTATTTATATGATTGTTTATACTTTTTCATGCTATTAGGAATTTGAAAAAGGAAGCTTCTATATATATTTATTTTAATTCATTTAATAATAATTTTTTAATTTTATCTACATTTGGAAATATTAAATTAATTCCGTTTTGATTTTAATTTAAATATTTTATTTACTTTTTCTTTAATAATTGCTTTGTATTTTTCAATTTTACTACTCATTGGAATAAACCACATAATGTCATCATCTTCCATTTTTATGCAAAAATAATTAGGTCTTGTAGAATTTCCTTCATGATTTTTCATTAACTTTTCATCATTAACAAATTGAAAATAATTGCTTTTTATGTGATAGCATATCCTTCTTTTATTTCCATGTTTACCCTCCTTAAAAAAAGTAAGGGGCTGTAAAAAAAGTCCACTAGAAAAATGAGATTTGGAATAAATTTATTTCAAATCTCATTTTTTCATAAAAA